>JALYYE010000054.1 GCA_030946735.1 Candidatus Dormiibacterota bacterium | reverse complement strand
GGTTGTGGCACCGCCTCGTGATGCTGCTGAACCGCGCCAACCCCCAGCACGGGGCCTGGGCCTGGTACAGCATGTTCTCGGTCGCGCTGACGGACGTCTACATCCGGCTCTTGATGGCAGGCGTGATTCACGAACCCAGGGTGATCTTCTGAGCGAGGCGTACCAGACCCTGACGACGGATGTCCTGGTTATCGGGGCCGGTGGTGCCGGCCTGCGCGCCGCGATCGAGGCGGCGGCCGCCGGCGCGCGAGTCGCCGTCGTCTGCAAGTCGCTGCTGGGCAAGGCGCACACGGTTATGGCCGAAGGCGGCATTGCGGCGGCGCTGGGGAACGTCGACCCCGAAGACAACTGGGAGGTCCATTTCCAGGACACCATGCGCGGCGGTCAGATGATCAACAACTGGCGCATGGCGGAGCTGCACGCCCGCGAGTCACCGGACCGCGTCTACGAGCTCGAGACCTACGGCGCCATCTTCGACAGAACTCCCGACGGCCGAGTGTTGCAGCGGGCCTTTGGCGCCCACACCTATCGGCGACTGTGCCATGTGGGTGACCGCACCGGCCTGGAAATCATCCGCACTCTCCAGGACCGCATCGTCCAGCTCGGCCTCGAGGTACACATGGAGGTCACACTGACGAGGTTGCTGAAAGAAGGCGACCGCGTCGTGGGCGCGTTCGGGTACAACCGGGTTGACGGGGCGTTCATCGCTTTCCGATCCAAGGCGGTGATCATCGCGACCGGCGGCTGGGGCCGTCTCTATAAAGTCACGTCGAATTCCTGGGAAGGCACCGGTGACGGGGTCGGCATGGGCTTTGACGCCGGCGCCGAGATCCTCGACCCGGAGATGGTCCAGTTCCATCCCACCGGCATGGTCTGGCCGCCCGGCGTGCGCGGCATCCTGGTCACAGAGGCCGTCCGCGGCGAGGGTGGTTACCTCACCAATCGCGAGGGAAAGCGATTCATGCTGGAGGTCGACCCCAAGAAGAAAGAGCTTTCCTCGCGCGACGTGGTCGCACGGGCCATCTACAAAGAAGTCCAGGCGGGGCGCGGCACCGAACACGGCGGTGCGTACCTCGATGTCCGCCACCTCGGCGCAGAAAAAATCAAGAAAAAACTGCCGTCCATGTACGAGCAATTCCTCAGGCTGGCCGATGTCGACATCACGAAGGAGCCGATGGAAGTCGCGCCGACCATTCATTACGCGATGGGCGGCCTGCGCGTCGAGCCCGAGACCGGAGCAACGACGGTTCCCGGGCTGTATGCCGCTGGTGAGGCGGCTGCCGGATTGCACGGCGCCAACCGGTTGGGAGGGAACTCCCTGTCTGATCTGCTGGTGTTCGGCCGCCGCGCCGGTGAGGCATCCGCCGCCTACATGCGCGGCGTCGGACTGGGAACGGTCGACGAGCACCAGGTCGCCGACGAACAGCAACTCATGCTGTTGCCCCTCAGCGGCGAGGGCAAAGAGAATCCGTACCTGCTGCAGCAGGAGCTTCAGCAAGCGATGCAGGAGGGTGCCGGCCTGGCCCGCGAAGAGAAATCACTCAAGGCCTGCCTCGACGCGGTCCTCGAGCTTCGACAGCGGTCGGCTCGGATCCGTGTGCCCGGTTCGCGCAAGTACAACCCTGGGTGGCACACGGCCCGGGATCTTCGGTTCATGCTGACCATCGCAGAGGCGATCGTGCGCGCCGCCATCGAGCGCCGCGAGAGCCGTGGTGCCCACTGGAGGCTCGACTACCTGGACAAGGATCCGGCGCTGGGTCGCGTGAACTTTATTTCGTACAGTGACGGCGGTCGGGTCAAACTCAAGACGCAGCCGGTACCCGAGATGCCTCCTGAGCTGGCCGGGCTGTTTGCGGACAGCGCTTCTCCCCCGCCGGCGTTGCAGCCTCCGGCTGCACGACCACCCAGGTCGCAACCGGTGAGGACATGAGCAGGCAAGCTCCCTCCCCCCCTGCGGGGGAGGGTCAAGGTGGGGGGTCGATCGTCCTGCAGATCTTCCGTGGGGACACCGATGGAGGCCAGGAGCAGCGCTTCGAGGTGCCGTCGTTGGAGGGCATGGTCGTCCTCGACGCCGTCCACTACGTCCAGGCGCACTTCGCCAACGACCTCGCCTGCCGCTGGAATTGCAAGGCCGCCAAGTGCGGCTCATGCAGCGCGGAGATCAACGGCCGGCCCCGCCTGATGTGCAAGACGCGCGTTGACGAGTTCGTGAACCAAGAGATCCACGTCGGGCCGATGCGCGCCTTTCCGCTGATCAAGGACCTGGTCACCGACGTCTCGTGGAACTACGAGGTCAACAAGCAGATCCCCGGGTTCACCCCGCCGACAAATGAACCGGTCCCCTACAAAATGCTCCCGGAGGACACCGAACGCGTCTACGAGTACCGGAAGTGCATCGAGTGCTTCCTCTGCCAGGACGTCTGCCACGTGTTGCGCAACCACGACGACAAGTCGGCCTACTACGGGCCGCGCTACATGGTGCGCATCGCCGCACTCGAGATGCATCCCCTTGACACGCGCAAGCGCACCGGCCTGCTGCACGGCAAGGCAGGCATCGGCATGTGCAACATCACCAAATGCTGCCAGGAAGTTTGCCCCGAGCACATCAAGATCACGGACAACGCCATCATCCCGTTGAAAGAGCGCACGGCGACCGACCTGTACGATCCGGTGGTGCGGATCGCCCGCAAGATCAATCCGTTTCTTGGCGCTCCGGCGACAGCCGACCTGGGAGAAGCCGCGCGGGGTGAGGCGAGCGGGCCACAGCGGTTCAGCCTCCGAGACGTTGTGCGGCTCAAGACCCGCGGTCGACGGCTGGCACGGGTTGGCAGCGTCCTGCCCGACGGCAAGCTCGAGGTCTGGGTCCTCCACATGAAGGGCAAGGTCCAACACTGGAACGGGCCTAAAGTCCTTCGAGCGTCCGATGTCTCGAACAACTACGGCCCGCTCGATGACGTCGGAATCGGTGCCAAGCTGGTCGAGCAGTACATCATGGAGGACCACCAGGCCCAGCACGGCGACTAGCTTCAGCAATAGACCCGGCAGGAATCGCCGGAAGCCGGGGCTCGGCCGAGCGACCGGAGGATAGCCCGGGCGATCTTCTCTCCACCGCGGATGGCGGTTCGATCGGGGTCGCGTAGTCGGCGGCGGTGCAGACGAGCCGGAGATCGGTCACCGGAAGCCGTGACTCGAATGCCGCACGCAGGATGTCATCGTTGAACGCCATCTGGGCGACCCAAGCCGCTGAGCCTTCCTGTCCGCTGAGATTGCCGTTGTAGATTGTGCACATCGTCGCCGGCAAGACAACCGACACAGAGTCGCAGGACGTCGAGGCTCTGCAGAACGTCGTTGCCACCTATCGAGACCACGGCAGGTGGCGTTAGCTGGTAGGCGAAACAGTTGGTCGCTGAGGCCCCCCATCGTGGCGCCATCCAGCGCCAGAAGCGGTGACCGCCAGCCGGTGGGTAGCATGTTCGAGACCTGATTCAGGACAGCGGGGCCGCCCCATGTGTAGGCGCCGTTGTCCAGGATGGATGCCCCAGGCAGCGCGACATGGCCATTCACCTGCATGAGTTTTCGAATCATGCCTCATTACGACAGACAGCTGTCGCAACAATGGTTCACGCTTAAACCATGGCCGCGGGGTTCTTTTTTTCCCAGACGAGCCCATGGGCGTAGCCGAGGTCTGCAAAACGCGCACCCGGAAAGATCAACCCGTAGCGGCGCTCGAATTCCTGGCGCGAGAGATAGCGATCGCTCCCGAGATGCTCGAGCCAGGGTGCGCTCGTCCTGAACCGCAGCAGCCAGGCTGCCCGCCGCACACCGAGACGCGCAACGTCTGGGAGAACATTACGCACAGCCCCAAGGACATGAACCCAGCGCGGCGGCGTCGCCCGAGAGGCCACGTTGTCAATCAATATCGCGACGCCACCGGTCATGACCAGGTCGCGCAAGCGCAGCAAGGCCGCGTCCAGGTCCGGGACATGGTGCAACGTCGTCGAACTGAAGACCAGGTCGAACCCGTGCGCATCGCTGAAAGTCATCAGGTCGCCTACGATATAGCGCACGTTCGGACCTGGGCGATCCCTGGCGATGGCGATCAGCGGTGCGCTGATGTCGACGCCGACGACGTGGTCAAAACGCTCAGCGAGCACCCGCGTGTGGCGGCCCGACCCACAGCCGGCATCCAGGACCCGGCGTCCTCGCGCCGGTAACTGCGTTACCAGCCAATCACGTAGGCCGGCTGGCTCCAGGCTGGCGAAGCGATCGTAGTCAGTGGCGAATCCGTCGAAAGACTGGCCACTGCGCACGTGCTCGACAATAGCCGAGCCTTATGCTTGTCCCGTGTTTGGCCAGGGCAAGAAGGTATCGCCAAGCCCCGCTCGGGCACCAGCCTAGGGCAGTCCCGGACGCGCTTTGAGTCTTTCCATCAACGCTGAGGCGTTCGACTCAGGAGATGCGCAGCAGCTCGTCGCTGCGCTGGACGCCGGTCTGGCCGAGCTCTATCCGCCGGAGCAGCGCTTCGGGCCGAACCTCAAGGCGCAGCATCTCGAATCCGGCCGCGGAATCTTCCTGGTGGCCCGCGACGATGGCCGGGCCGTCGGCTGCGGCGCCATCCGGCTGACAGACGCCGTCACGGCCGAAGTCAAGCGTATGTACGTCCAGCCCGATCAGCGCGGCAAGGGCGTCGGGCAGGCCGTACTGGCGAGGCTGGAGGCGGCGGCAAGGCAGCTCGGTGCGCAGCGCCTCGTGCTGGAGACCGGCACTTACTCGCCGGACGCGCTCGGACTCTACCGGCGCGCCGGTTTCACGCAGGTCGACTGTTGGGGCGAGTACGCCACGTCGCCAACCAGTGTCTGCATGGAAAAGGATCTCTGACGTGTATTGGGCCGTGAAGGACTCGAACCTTCGACCAACCGGTTATGAGCCGGCCGCTCTAACCACCTGAGCTAACGGCCCCCTGAGGTCTCATTTTGCCTGCCGGCCGCGTCGGCAGTGCGAACGGCGCTACGATCGGCTGGAAAATATCTTCGGGCATTCGCGCCACAGGCTCATGGATTCGAACTGTGAAAGGTATCTGGTCCAGGACGTTCTTGATTTCGAGACCGGGTGCGATTTCAATCAGGGCAAGGCCGTCGGGCTCGAGCCGGAAGACGGCCCGTTCCGTCACATACAGGACTTCCTGGTTATTTCTTCGCGCCTGCTCGGCAGAGAACGTCAAGTGGTCGACCAGATTGACGAACTTTTCACGCTTGCCTTCGAGCGTGAAGCAAAAGCAGACGAGTCGGGCGCTTTGGGTGATATCAATAAAGCCGCCGGCGCCGATCACACGGCCACCCAGCCGGCTCACGTTTACGTTGCCTTCACGATCCACCTGGCCGGCGCCCATGAACGTCGCGTCGAGCCCGCCGCCATTGTAAAAATCAAACTGGCTGGCGTGCGGGATGATCGCGGTGGGGTGTCTCGTGATGCCAAAGTCGACGCCACCGGCCGGCACGCCACCGTAGACCCCGGACTCGACAGTCAGAGTAATCGCATCGGACAATCCAGCTTCGGCCAGCGCGGGGCCGACGCTGTCGCCGGGAATGCCGGTGCCGATGTTCACGATATCGCCTTGATGCAAATATCTAATTGCGCGGCGGCCGATCGCGAGGCGCGTGGAAAATTCCGCGCGGGGCAACTCATCTCCCGACGACGACGAGATATATCGCTCATCGAAGAAGACGCCGTCAGTCTGTCGATGCTGCCGTTCCGGATCGGGCGCCTGCACAACGAGGTCGACAAGGGCGCCCGGAACCGCGACATGCCTCGGTGCAATCGTCCCGCGGCCAACGAGCTTCTTGGCCTGGCAGATGACAAGGCCGCCAGCGTTATGCGCCGCCTGGGCAATCGCAAGTGCATCAAGCATGACGGCCTCTTCGTCCAGTGAACAATTGCCACCTGGGTCAACGGCACTGGCGCGGAAGATGCCGACGTCGATCTTGAAGCTGCGATAGAACAGGAAGTCCTGCTCGTCGATGCGTTCGATCGCGACGTAGTCGGGCGCGTGGTCGCGGGCGGGCTGGTTGACTTTCCCGCCTTCAATCCGTGGATCAACGAATGTTCCGAGGCCAATGCGCGTGAGATTGCCCGGCCGGCCGGCGGCGATGGCTCGATATAACGTGGATATCTGCCCCTGAGGCAAGCAGACGGCCTCGGCCAAGCCCTGGCCCAGGAACTCGGACATTCTGGGCATCAGGCCCCAGTGCGGGCCGACGATGCGTTTGGCCAGGCCCTCGACGGCGAAGTGCTCAAAGCCAATCTTTCGATTGCTTTGGCCGGCTGCATGGACGATGACGAGATCCCTCGGGTGGCCCGTCTGACGAAACGCGTCTTCTATGCCCTCGTAAAGGGCCTCGGCGACGCCCATGAGCGTGAAGCCGTCAACGGCGACTGTCGCTCCATCGGGGATCGACGCGACGGCCTCCTGGACGGAGGCAAGTCTCAAAGCACGTAGCCGCCGCCGACGTTGATGACTTCCCCTGTTACGTAGCCGGCCTCGTCCGAGGCAAGAAAGGCGACGACGGCGGCCACATCGGCAGGCTGACCCATGCGACCCAATGGAATCTTGGCGACCTGCTGCTCCCGAATCGCGACCGGAATGGCGCGCGTCATCACCGTGTCGATAAAACCGGGACAGATCGCATTGACCGTCACCTGGGAACGCGCCAATTCTTTCGCGGCTGTCCGGCTGAGGCCGACCACGCCGGCCTTGGCGGCCGCGTAGTTGGCCTGACCGATGTTGCCCATCCAACTTGCGGACGAGATATTTACGATCCTGCCGGAGCCGGCCGTGCGCATGATGCGGCTCGCCGCCCGGGTCATAAAAAAGACGCCGGACAAATCGACGGCAATGACCTGATGCCACTGCTCGTCCGTCATCTTGTGCAGCATCGCGTCGCGATTGATCCCGGCGTTATTGACGAGAATATCCAGACGGCCGTAGCGCTCGTGGACGCCGGTGATCGTCGCGTCGCACTCGGCAGCTTTCGACACGTCAAGCCGCACGCCGAGGCCGGCGGGGCTCAGACTCGACGCCACGTTCTGTGCGTCCGTCTCGTTGACATCGGCGCACACGACGATGGCCGCATCCTGGGCCAGTCTGCGAGCGATTCCCTCGCCGATGCCGCGGCCCGCTCCCGTAACAATCGCGACTTTGTCTGTCAGCAAGTCTCCAGATAGTAACGCCACGAGGGCCCGGACGAAACGCTCGCGTCACGGCTCGAAGACGGTTGCAAACCCGAAATCGGCGTCGCAACGGAGCGCCGTTAGGTTGGACGCAACGCGTGGGGAATTCTTGAAAATTAGTACGTTTGCGTCGATCACGGTTATTGGCGGCACTGTGGCTGGCAGCCTGATGCTGAGCCCGGTGCGATCGCAACCAGTTGCGCCGGCCAGGCCTGCGGCACAGACGCTGGCATTCACCGGAGCACAGGTGGCCATCAGTCGCCTCAGGCATGGGCTCGATCTCGAGGCGCCGGCGACGCCGGCGGAGATCTACGAACAGTACGTGCCGCCGGCACCGGCGCCTGCGCCCGCAGCAGGACCGCTGGCCGCGGCCCCGATCGTGTGGGCGCCCTCAGCGGGGACCGTGACGATTCCCGTGCCGATCTATCGACAGACGCGGAACCTGAACTGCGAGACTGCCGCGATGCAAATGGGGCTTGCCTACTACGACCATTACTACTCGCAGGACGCGCTCTTCGCCTACGAGAACCCGGACCTGCGTCGCGCCCAGTGGATCAACGGCGTCTTGCATTGGGGTGACCCGTACACGAACTTTGTCGGCGACGTCAACGGCAGTGAAACGGCGCTGTCGGGCTACGGCGTTTACTACCCGGTGATACTTGCTATCGCCCGCTCACACGGCGTGCCCAACGCCTACGGTGGCGAGGGATTCTCGCCAGCGACGGTTTACGCCGAGCTCGCCGCGGGACATCCCGTGCAGATCTGGATGGAAGCGAGATGGTCGCGGCCCGCCATGCACAGCTGGATCGCCTGGGACGGCCGCAGCATCCGGTACTCGCAGGCGGAACACTCGGTGATACTCACTGGGGTTTCTCCGACCAGCGTCCGTGTCAACGACGACCAGTTTGGTAGCCAGTACTGGGTCAGCAAATGGACCTTCGAGACCAGCTGGCGCGACTTCAACAACATGGCGGTCATCTACAAGTAGCCGGCTCCCGCCGCTCGAGCTAGCGGTGCGCTGGCGGCGCCAGATATCGCAACGCGAGCCTAACCGGCCCATGCCGGCTTTCATGTAAGAGTGGCACTTCGTTTTCGGACAGCAAGCCAAGCCGGCGAACTAGATATCCCCAGCCCACCACTGTCGTCGCGCCGAGCAGAACAACGGCCGGGACGAGCAGGCGCGTCGGGAGGCGGGTGAACGCGAACGGCGATAAAAGCAAATACGGCGAGGCCGCCAACATCGATCGCCCCGCGTAGCCCCAGGGAATGCTCATCGTCGCTCGATCAAATGCACGCCAGGCAATAAACGTCAGGACCAGTGTCAGTGCGGTCGTCAGCCCGACAGCCGCCACTGCGCCTGACAGGCCAAAGCTCTGAATAAGCCAGAAGTCCGCCGCGGCAGCAAAGCCGAGTTGGGCGATCGTGATCAATCCGTTCAACCAGGCCAGCTCGCGGACGCGGACCACCAGGCCCCACGGTGTCGCCATCAGGGCGGCAACGAAAAAGAGCAGCATCAGAGGCGCGATTCGCTCGGCTGGAGGCAGCCGGCCCGACGTGTAGAGCCTGATCACCGGCGCGAGCAGGGCGGCGCCCGCAAAGGCCAGGGGGAAAGCCACGAGGAAGATTCCCTTGTAAAAGGCAATGACGGCGGCACGGACCCGCTCGGACTCGCGACGCCAGCCCTCCAGCGTGCCCACGACCCAGGCGCCGGTGAGCAAACTGGGAATCAGGGAAACGATGCGTTGCGGGATGTTGTAGCCGGTGTCGTAATAGGCCACGGCCGTTGAACCCGCGAAACGTAAGAGAAAAATATTCTCGAACTGCAGGCCCACGGCCGATGCGATCAGCAGGCTCGGTAGCCAGCCGCTGGCATAGACGAGCAATCGCCGCCAGCCCACCCGGTCGCCCGGGATGCCCTGGGCGCGGTTGATGCGCCGCATCAAGATCCAGAAATACACGACAGCCAGCGCCGACTGGCCGATGGCGCCGGCAACGAGGACGCTACCGAGATGGCCGCCGCGACGCAGGAAGATGACGGCCAACGCCAGGGTCAGCGCGCCGGCAATCGGCGTGGCGATCGCCTGGGTGCGCATGTCGTAGATCGCGACCAGAGCAAAGGACAAAACACCGGTGGCAATACCGCCGAGAAGCAAGACCGTCCCCAGCGCCAGTAGGTCGGCGACGTGAGCATGCAAGACTTCGTCGATCACCGGCCGTAACGCGAAGACAGCGATGCTGGTGAGGGCCCAGACGCCGACGACGGCAATCGCGCTCTTGCGGACCAGATCTCTAGCGGCGGCCCGGTCGCCGCGGCCGAGGACCTCGGGCAGATAACGCAGCAAGCCCTGGTCCTGGCCGAAGGTTGCCAGCAACGCGATATAGACCAGGACGCTCAGGACAAACGTATAGCGGCCGTATTGATCGGGCGGGAGTTGTCGTATCAGGAATGCCCCGAGTGCGAGTGTCGCAACCGCGCTGGTAGCCCGCCACGCGATCGTCCAGCCGACCAGGCCGGTCGTTCGATCCGCCAGCCCAGCTACCGTGGCGTCGCGTGGTGAGTCCTTCGACGCCATGGCCTCGCGGGATTATAGGTGGCTTCCGGCTACAATGCCGGGCGATGGTCCTGTGGACGGACCTGGTCGAACTGGTCCGTCATCCGTTTTCGGGCCTGCGTGCCATCGACGCTCGCCGGCGCCTCGCTGACGGCCTGCTAGCCCTGGCCCTCTCGGTGACACTTCCTGCCGCCGTCGCCGAGCTCGGCGCGCTGGGACCGTTTCGCCCGCCGGCGAACCTGGGGTCGGTGCCCTCGCTTACGGCGCAGGGGGCCGATATCTACGCACGTTGGGTTTACATGAATCGATTCGTACTTCCCGTCTACGGCATCGCGATCAGTGCGGCCCTGTGGGTCGCCGCCGCCGGCGTGATTCACCTGATTGCCCGTGCCCTCGGCGGACGCGGCGACTTCGCCGGCCTGGCGAAACTCGTGGGCTATTCGGCGTTGGTGGGCCTCCTGGCCCTCCCAGTGACGCTCGTTGACGCGTTGCTCAAGTTGCAGGGCGGCGCGCGGGCCGAGGCCGCGTTTGGCCAGCTCGCGGGCCTGGTCGCCGTGGCGGTCTTTCTCTGGCAGAACGCGCTGCTCGTGATCGCGACGCGAGATCACTACGCGATATCAATGGAGCGCGCCGTGGCCGCCGCCGTCGGACCCATCGGCGTGGTGGTTGTCCTGGCTCTGGCGCTGCTTGTTCTCGCGGTTGTCCTGGCGATCGTCGCCCAGCAGCCATGACCTTTCGACAGTTCCCCGACCGTTTTCTTTGGGGCACAGCGACCGCGGCCCATCAGGTCGAGGGCGGCAACCATGCCAACGACTGGTGGTCCTGGGAACAGGTCGCCGGGCATATCAAGAACGGCGACACGTCGGACCGTGCCTGCGAGCACTATGGACGATACGCCAGCGACTTTGATCTCTTGCGCTCCTTGCATCAGAACGCGCATCGGCTGTCCGTCGAGTGGTCTCGGATCGAGCCGAGCCCCGGCGAGTTCTCGCCAGTGGCGATCGCGCATTATCGCGATGTTTTACAAGCGCTTCGTGACCGCGGCATGGAGCCGCTGGTCACGCTGCATCACTTCACGAACCCAACCTGGATTGCCCAGGCGGGCGGCTGGGATGCACCGGCGACGGCTGAGTACTTCGCCAGGTTTGCGCAGCGGGTCGCTGACGAACTGGGAACACTGGTGCGATTCTGGATCACAATCAATGAGCCCACCGTGGTCGCCTACCAGGGCTATGTCCGCGGCGAGTGGCCGCCCGGGACACGGAACCTGGGCGCCGCCACCCGGGCCCTGGTCAACCTGCTGCGCGGACACTGGATGGCTTACGAGCGCATCAAGTCGCGCCATCCCGACCACCAGATCGGGCTGGCCCACCACCTGCGCATCTTCGATCCCTCCCGCGCCTACATGCCCCAGGACCGCCTCGTCGCCGCGGCGTTCAACCGAATCTTCAACGAGACCATCTTGAAATCACTGCGACTTGGGCGGCTGGTCTTTCCCCTCACACGGGCGGGCCGGGACAGCGGCCCGCGCCAAAGCCAGGACTTCATCGGCCTGAATTACTACACCCGCGAGCTGGTGCGGTTCAATCATCGGTTTGGCGCCGAGCTGTTCGGCGAGCGGATGCTCCCTGCCGACGCGCCTCGGTCCGAGCTGAACTGGGAACTGTATCCGGAAGGACTGTACCGTACCCTGCGATCGCTCGAACGGGAGCGGCTGCCGATCTACGTAACAGAGAACGGCATCGCGGACAGCCGGGACGCTATCCGGCCGGAGTACCTATTGACGCACATCAGCGCCATGCAGCGGGCCATTCAAGCCGGCTCGCCAGTGCGCGGCTATTTTCACTGGACTTGCTTCGACAATTTCGAGTGGGCCGAGGGCTACAGCGCGAAGTTCGGCCTGATCGCGTGCGATCCGCTGACCCAGGAGCGCCGCCCGCGCCCCAGCGCCCGGTTGTACGCGCAGATATGTCTCACAAACCAGGTTCCGGCTAGCGTCGAGCTTCTACCAGCGGCTCAACAGCCCGTTGAGCCAGCCGGCCCGCCCGACCTGCGCTGAGACTTTCATTTCGCGGCGGATCACCGACGAGAAAACGATGCTCCATCCGCGCCAGGACCTGGCCGGAGACGTCCAACTCGGCCGTGACCCGGTAGACGCCATCCGCGTGCAGCCGGACCGCCGGTTCCGCAATGACCGCCGCAGGGTCGAGTTGGTCCGGAATCGTCACCCAGTCCTGGCCGCGGAAGCGACGCTTCGCAAACCAGCCTCGGACCTCACGCCACAGTGACGTCTCATGGGCGCGCTCGCGCTCGATGCGCCAGCGCAGGCGCGCCCGACCCTGCTGCTCAGGGTCATCATTGACGCAGACGATGCGCAGGTGCTGCAGCCGGCCCCGGGGCAGCCGGAGCAGCAGGCCATCGACGGCTGCCTGGTTCTCCGGCAGGTCGATCGTGAGATATAAGAGCGCAAACGCCTCGGCGACCGCTCGGTAAGCGCGTTTCGGCCGGCGCGCATGATCGACAATGGCCGACGTAATAGCCGGAAAGCTGTCGACAAGCTGAAAGATCAACACGCCGCCGCAGTGCGCGAACTTCTGCCGCCGGAATCGATCAATGGCAAAACGTAACAGGTGCGCCTGGTATTCCTGGCTGGCCCGCACACAGGCATCGCGGCTGGGATGCGTCGACGGTGGGCCGATGCCGCTGCGCGCCCACTCGGCGGGCTGATAGCCGGCGTAACGCCAGCTCTCGTCGTCATCGGCAACCGGCCAGCCACGGTTCAGGTGTCGCCATACCGGCGAGTTCGCGTTGGGCAGCGCTTGGGCGCCCACTTCCGAGACGAAGGCGGGGCTCAGGCCCGCCAGGTCGCGCCAGTGTCCCTGTGACCAGCCCTGGCCACAGTGCAGGTCCTGGTCACCTGCGCCGGCGAGGACGGGCCGCGACGGGTCGAGGGTTCGCATCAGTGTCGCGGCGTCTTCGTCGACGTCGCGATTCAACTGTTCGGTATGGCGCTCGCCCAGCCAGGCGAGCGACCGGCTCCAGGGTGGATCGGCGTGAACCGCATAGCAAATCACGGACGGTTTGTTGAACAGAAGGTGCACGAGCTCTTCGGCCTGGGACATAACCGCCTCGCGGAAGAAGGCCAGTGAGCGCGCGTCGGCTCGATGCACGTAGGACGCGATCATTGGCATGTCCTGCCAGATCAGGAGTCCCGCCCGATCCGCAGCGTCGTAGAGTCCCGGAGACTCGACGTGCGCGTTCAGGCGGAGCATGTCTAGATTGGCCTGCTGCGCCAGCTGAACATCTGATTTCAGTAACTCATCGCCGGCCGCATCAAGGAAGAATTCGCTGCAATAATTCGCGCCGCGCATGAACATCGGCCGGCCCGTGACGGCGAACGTCCAGCCCTCGGCCCTTGTTTGTAGTCCGACCTCGCGGATGCCAAAGGTCTCACGGAGGCTTGCACTGCGCCGATCGTCGGCGGTGATCTCCAGCTCGGCGCGATAGAGCGCAGGCTCGCCGTGCGCCCGCGGGTACCAGAGCCGAGGGTCCGGCAGCGCAAGCTCGACCACGACGTCCTGGACATCGTGTCCATTAAGGCGAAACGCACGGCGCATCTCCAGGGGCGCCGCGACCTCAAAGTTTTGCCCGACAATCCGAATTCCCAACTCGCCGGTCATGATGCGCCCGTCAAGGTTGCGCAGTCGGATGTGCAACGCCAGCCGCGCCAGATCGCCCTGCTCGACGCGAGCCTCACAATGCATCCACTCGGCGACGACGTGACCCACCTGCTCGAGCAAAACGGGCCGCCACAGGCCCATCGGGACGTGCCAGACGTACCGTTCTCCGAGGTGGCCCAGCTCGCGGCTCGGATACGGCTTCGAGTCTGAATCATTGAACAGGCCCATCAGGTGGCGCTTGGCCGAAAGGTCTGTCTCAACGGGCGCCTCGATGCAGACCGCCAGGACGTTCTCCTCCAGCAAGAACGAAGAAATATCAAAGCTAAAGGGCGCGAAGTACCCGTAGTGGCTGCCGAGCAGCCGGCCGTTGAGCCAGACGTTCGCCACCAGGAAGGCGCCCTCAAAGCGCAAGAGCGTTCGTTGCCGGTGCTTGGGCCGAGCAAAGCGCACTCGGTACCAGATCGCCTCGTTGCCGCTGGTTGCGCCGTGCAAGCGCGGCACGGGCGCCGGCGCCCAGGCGTCATCGTCGAAGTCGGTTCTGGAAAAGCCGCGGTCTTCCCCCTCGCCCAGGGTGGCGATGGCCATGCGCCAGCCGGCGTTCAGCTCCTGGCGATTCAGCGCCTGCACTGGAAAAATCGACAGGCAGTCGTTCAGTGACATCAGGAGGTTCTCTCGGGCATCACGCCGTCCACCGAGCGCACACGATAGAACTCGGGGGACTTATGGAATTCGGCAGCGTAGCCCTCGGCGAGATGCTGCTGAACGTCGTCGAGGCCGCTGGCCTCGACCAGGACCAGCGCACAGCCGCCAAAACCGCCGCCCATCATCCGCGCGCCGATCACCTGCGGCATCACGGCGGCGAGCTCCACGAGGCAGTCAAGCTCCCGGCAGCTTATCGCGAAATCGAGGCGAAGGCTCTCATGAGATGCATAGAGAAGCGGGCCCAGGCCCCGCGGCGAGCGTCGCCGAAGCGCGTCGGCGGCCTGCAGGACTCGCGCATTCTCCGTCACCACGTGCTTGGCCCGGCGCCGTTCAACGGGATTTGCGATTCGCTCGAGGTCGGCTTCCGTGGCATCGCGTAGGCTGCTGAGCCCGAGCGCGCCGGCGGCCGCCTCGCACTCCCGGCGGCGCTCGTTGTAGGCGGACGAAGCCAGCTCGTGGCGGACGCGGCTGTCGGCGAGGAGCCACGCATAGCGCCCGTCAGGCAGGGGCACTTGCTCGTCCTGCATCGACCGGCAATCGAGGAGAATCGCGTTGCCGCCGCGCGCCTTGAGCGCCGTAAAGGGGTCCATGATGCCCGTCCGAGCGCCGACGAAGCCGTTCTCGGCGGCCTGACAGAGCTGCGCGGTCTGGAGCGCCGACATCTCGATCCCACGGGCCGCGAGCATCGCGACGGCCGTGGCGACATCGAGCGCGCCCGATGAGCTCAGCCCCGATCCAACCGGAATGTCCGAGGCCACGAAAGCGTCGAAGCCAGGTCCCGAGACATAGAGCTGGTCGATCTCGCGGGCAACGCCAACGACGTAGTCCGTCCAGTTGCCTTGCCGCCGTGTAGGCAAGGCATCCAGGTCAGTCGCTGCCTGGTATCGATCGCTGCGCAGGGCGATGCGAGGGTCCCGCCGCAGGCGAAGAGCGACCGCAATGTGGCGATCGATGGCGGCCGGCAATACGAAGCCCTGGTTGTAGTCGGTGTGTTCGCCGATGATATTGATCCGTCCGGGAGCGACGGCCACGGCGCCCGGGGGGTAGCCGAAGGCCTGGCGAAACCCGGTGCGGGCGCGTTCGTCAAGCTGATGCGGCGAGCTCATGACTGAGACTCCATTTGGGCGAAGAGCCAATCCAGCGCCGCTGCTGGATTCGCCGCCACCGGCAGCTCCGGCTCGGTGCGACCATGGCGATCAAAATGCCACGTCTGGATGCCGATCGTCGGTCGCCGGATGCGTAACGCGAGGGCGATCTCGGACAGCGTGCCCAGGCCACCACCAAGGGCGACGACACCGTCGGCTGTCTGGACGAGGATCGCGTTGCGCGCGTGGCCCAGCCCCGTCGCAATCGCAACATCGATATAGGCGTTCGCCTCGTCGCTATCTTCGCCCGGCAAGAGCCCGATCGTGAGCCCGCCGGCGGCCCGGGCGCCGTGGGCAGCGTGCTCCATGACGCCGGAGAGCCCGCCGCAAATGAGCACAGCCTGACGTTGCGCAATGCCCCGGCCCAACTCGAAGGCCAGATCCTTAAGTGACGTCTGGGGGTCTGATTCACCGCAGACCGCAACCAGTCGCCGTCGAGAACTCAACGACTACGAACTATAGCGCTAGATCGTCCGCAGCGGAATGATGCTGGCCTGCTTGAAGTTGCGGATGCTGACCTGGGCCGCCAGGTGCGAGGCCACCTCGCGATA
>JALYYE010000046.1 GCA_030946735.1 Candidatus Dormiibacterota bacterium | reverse complement strand
CCCCACACCTGCGCCGACCCCAGCCCCCACGCCGGCGCCGACTCCAGCCCCCACGCCGGCGCCGACCCCGGCCCCCACACCGGCACCGACCCCTAAGCCGACGCCGGCACCGACCCCCGCTCAGCAGTTCGCCATCGTCAGTGACGGCGAGTTCGTGGCGACTCGGCCTGCCGATCCGAGCCGGGCCTGCGACACGATCACGGTGACGGCCATCGGCTGGTTCACGACCAACGGAGTCGGCGGCACCGTCAGGTACGCCTGGATTCGGACCGACAGCCAGGGCAACCGTTGGGTGATCGCCGAGCCGTCAATCACGATTGCGCCCGGCGACAGGTCGCTTCACGCGGTGCAAGTGGACAACTGGACGCCCCAATCGCCGGGGAGTGAGCAACTCGTCTTCTACAGCCCGGCGGCCCCGGTAGTTGCCCCCAGGTCCTTCGCCTGCGTCAGCTCCAACCAGGTCGGCGGCTGAGCCTGCTCGGCCGCGGTGTGAAGCATTCCGGCCGCCCGCCGGTTATACAGGCCATGCGCGACCTGCCTGGCTTCCGCTTTCGGCCGATCCTAAGGATCCGGACCCAGATCATCCTGCCGTTCCTGCTCCTGATGCTGATCCTGGGGGTGGTCGGTACCTACCTGACGACCAGCCTGGTCGCCACCTCCCTGGAGAACCGCATCGCCGACCAGCTGGTGCACGCCGAGGATGCGGCACTGGACGCGGCCGTCAAGCTGCAGGGCCGCCAGGTGGCGGCAATTCGGCTGCTGGCCAATACGGAAGGGGTCGACCGGGCGGTCGGCGCAGGGGATGTCGCTGCCTTAAAGCAGTTGCTGGTGCCGCTGGAGGTCAACAACCGGCTTGGTACGGTCATGATCTTCAATGCCGAAGGCCGAACCATCCTGGAGGTTACCCAACCGGATGCTGCCAATCCGGGCGGCCTGGTCTTTGGCAGCGGGACGGACCTCTCGTCCGAGCCCGTTGTCCAACCCGTGCTCAAGGGGCTGTACGACTCGCTGGGCGACAAGTACATCGCCTATCTGGGATCCCCGCCGTCGTCGCTCGTCGCCGCGGGCCCGGTGGTCTTCGCCGACCGAGTGGTGGGTGGCATCCTGGTCGCTTCCCCGTTGATCGCTGTCCTGGCGGACATGCGGAGCCACTCGCAGGCCGACGTGATCCTGATGGACGGCAGCGGTAAGCTGGTCGGCACCACTCTCGCCGGCGTCAGTGGGAACCTCACCGACGACCGTTTGCGCGCCTATCTTGCCCTCGCCTCGCCTGGGCGCGCGGTGACCCGGGCTCTGCGCATCCGGGGTGAGGATTACCAGTTCCAGTTCACCAACTTTTACCTTCGCCAGCACCTCGAGGGGTACCTCGCCGTCGCCATCTCTCGTCGGGGCGTGATCGAAGCGGGCCTGCATTCGGCGTTGCAGATGACCGTGCTCTTTGCCGGCGTTGTCCTTGTCCTGCTGCTGATCGGGTATTTGCTTGCGCTGCGGCTAACGCGACCGATCGAGGCGTTGCTGGCGGGCACCCAGGCCGTCGCACGCGGTGACCTGACCAAGCGCCTGAACGTCCGGCGGCGCGACGAACTTGGCGAGCTGGCGACCGCGTTCAACGCGATGACTCAGGATTTGCAGGAGCGCACGCGATCCTTGAATGAGCAGATGCGGCGGCTCGCCGCGTTATCGCAAACGAGTCAGGGCTTGGGCAAGGAAACGGAGCCGGGCGCAATGGCGGAGGCGATCCTCGGTGTCAGCCTAAAGGCCCTGGGTCTAGAAACCGCCCTCCTGCTCGCTCGCAACGAGGCGAATGGGCTCGAGGTCCGCGCCGTGGTGGGTCCGGTCGGCAAGGCCGCGGGGCAACTCGTGAGGCTGACTCCATTGAAGCTGGCCGAAGGCTTTTCGAATGCCGCCGCCGCCGGCGTCGAAACCGCTACCAACTTATCCAGGGATCCTCGGCGGGGGCTCCGACTTTTCGCCGAGCACGCCGGTGTCGAGCAGGCCCTAGTGGTGCCGCTGGTTCGTGGGGAGCGTAACGCCGGCTACCTCGTTACGGGTTTGGCCGCGGGTTACACCCTGCCCAAGCAGGATGTCGACCTGTTGCAGACGATCGCCACCGAGATGGCTTTGATGATCGAGAACACCGACCTTCGCAAGAAGACGCAGCTCCAGGCGCACCGGCTCGATCAGGCGATCATCGCCCTGGAGAAGATCTCCCAGGCTTTGACCGCCGTCACCGTCGGAACCGACAACCTGCTGCGGGCCGTGGCACACGCCACCTCCGAGATCCTCGACGTGCCTTTCGTGTCGCTGCAGCTGCGCAAACCCTCCTGGCGAGAGCAATTCTCGGACGTCATCGTCGGTTGCACCACGCGCCGGGAACTGGCCGCGGTGCGGCAGAGTAGCGACCTGGTGGCGGGTCGTATCGAGCGACCGGAACAGGTGCTGGAGCTCGACCTGCTGGACGACCGTGGCCGGCCGCTGGCCGTCGCCCACCGCGTTGGGCTGCAACGGGTGGTCGCCGTGCCGATGTGCCTTGCCGCCGAAATCGTCGGCGTTCTCGTCATCCATATGAAGGAACCGCGACCGCTGGAGCGCAGCGAAATCCGTGTGCTGCAGACGCTTGCCAACCAGGCGGTGATCGCTATCGAGAATGCCGCGGCCTACGAGCACACCAAGCAGCTGGCCACGACCGACGGCGTCACCGGCGTCGCCAACCACCGAGAGTTCGAGGCGCACCTCGATCGGGAGCTGGTCCGGGCTCGGAAGGCAAAGGACCCCCTGGCCCTCATCATGTGCGATGTCGACCATTTCAAGGCGATCAACGACAGCGTGGGTCACCCGGCGGGTGACAAGGTGCTCCGCCACCTCACACGACAGATCCTGCTGCCCGCGATCCGGCCCAAAGACCTGGTGGCCCGCTATGGCGGCGATGAGTTCGTGCTCGTTCTGCGCGGCGCCGACAGCCGAGCGGCAGTGGCGGTCGCCGAACGGATCCGGCGGACCGTCGCGGGACAGGCGGTAATGCTCGATGGCAAAGCGGTTTCCAATCTCTCGCTTAGCCTTGGAATCGCGGTCTTCCCACGGGACGGCGACAGTCGGGAGGCCCTGGTGCAGGCCGCCGACCAAGCGCTCTACGTCGCCAAGCGAACGGGTCGCAACCGAGTGGTTCGCAGCGACGCCGCCTCCACCGAGACGTCGCTGGCGAGCTAGTCACCTCCGTCGAAACCTCACAAGCCATTCGCTAAGCTTCGAGACCATGGCTTCCATCGCGCAGCGTCCTCGCGGGACGCAGGATCTGCTGTCCGCGGAGCAGCCGTACTGGGAGGCCCTCGAGGGAGCCGCTAAGGACGTGGCCGGACGCTTCGGCTACCTGCGCACCGAGACGCCAATCTTCGAGTCAACCGACCTGTTTGTCCGGGGCGTGGGCGAAGGCACCGATATCGTGAGCAAAGAGATGTTCACATTCAGCGACCGCGGCGGGCGTTCGCTGACGCTGCGGCCGGAGGGGACGGCTCCGATCATGCGCGCCTACTTCGATGCCGGGATGCAGCTTGAGCCGCAGCCCGTGCGGCTCTACTACATGGGCCCGTACTTCCGCTCCGAGCGTCCTCAGGCGGGCCGGTTTCACGAATTCCACCAGTTTGGGATCGAAACCATTGGTGACGCAAACCCGCTCCTCGATGTGGAAGCCATCCTGCTTGGGTGGAGCTGGTTTGCCGCGCTCGACGTTGGCGGCGTGAGCCTGAATCTCAACAGCATTGGCGATGAAGTCTGCCGGCCGGCGTACCGCGAGCTGCTGCGCGAGTATTACCGACCGCATCTTGCCAAGCTGAGTGACGAGAGCCGGGCGCGGTTCGAGAAGAATCCGCTGCGGCTCTTCGACTCCAAGGACCCACGGGACGAGCCATTGAAGCGGGATGCGCCGCGCATCGTGGATCATCTTTGCGCACCCTGCGCCGAGGCGTTCCGTATGGTCAAACAGGCACTGGCTACAGAAGACATTCCCTTCCAGCTCGATCCCAGTCTGGTGCGTGGGCTCGACTACTACACCCGGACAGTCTTCGAGTACCAGCACGAAAGTCTTGGCGGGGCACAGAACTCGCTGGGAGGAGGCGGCCGCTACGACGGACTGGCCGCCGCGTTGGGCTACCGGTCGACGCCCGGGGTGGGTTTTGCCATGGGCATGGATCGAACCGCCATCGTGTTGAAACAGCGCAAGCCCCTCACGCCGCCCGTGCCGGATGTTTATGCCGTGGCACTGGAGGCGCGGGATGAGCTGTACGTCTTCCACCTGGCATCGAGCTTGAGGGCGCGCACGATCAGCGTCGTCTTCGACCCGGGTCCGGCGCGCCTGGATACCAAGCTGCGCAAGGCCGCGAGGCGCGGCGCCCGGTTGGCGCTCCTGGTCGGTCCCGATGAGCGCGAGAAGAGCCAGGTGGTGATCCGCAACATGAAGGAGAAGACACAGACGACGGTCGCGGAACGCGAACTGCTCTCGACCATCAGCCAGATGTTGGGGGGCGGGTGAGTCTCACCCCCCGAGTGGCGGCGGGCGCAATTCGATCCGAACAGGTCGGACGTGAGGTCGACGTGTACGGCTGGGTGCACCGGCGGCGAGACCTTGGCGGCCTGATCTTCATCGACCTGCGCGATCGAAGCGGTCTCGTCCAGGTGAAGTTCGACCCGGCCAATGCGCAGGCCCACGCCATAGGTGGCGAGCTTCGGCCGGAATGGGTGATCCATGTGCGCGGTCCCGTTCAGCGGCGCCCGGCGGGGACCGAAAACAAGGAGCTGGCGACCGGCGAGGTCGAGGTGGAAGCGCGGGCAGTCACTATCCTCAACCGCGCGCAGCCGCCGCCATTCGCCGTCAACGAGGATAGCCCGGTCGATGAGCAGGTGCGGCTTCGCTATCGCTATCTGGACCTGCGCCGGGGGCGGATGGCCGCCAACTTGAAGCTCCGGCACCGCATCACCAAAGCGATCCGCGACTTCCTTGACGCCGAGGGCTTTCTCGAAATCGAGACGCCGATTCTCATCCGCAGCACGCCCGAGGGCGCGCGCGACTTCCTCGTCCCCAGCCGGCTGAAGCCAGGCCACGTCTACGCGCTCGCCCAGTCACCGCAGCTCTACAAGCAGTTACTGATGGTGGCCGGCATGGATCGCTATTTCCAAATCGTTCGCTGCTACCGCGACGAGGACCAGCGCGCGGATCGCCAGCCGGAGTTCACGCAGCTCGACCTCGAAATGTCCTTTATTGGCGAGGACGATGTGCTCGACGTCATCGAACGCAGCTTCGCCCACGTCTGGCAGACGGTGCTCGGCGTCGCCCTTCCAACCCCAATCCGGCGGATCACACACGCGGAAGCGATGTTGCGATACGGCGTCGACAAGCCTGACCTGCGCTACGGTCTCGAGATCCAGGAGCTGTCATCGATCTTCACCGGGACAGAATTCAAGATCTTCCGCCAGGCGCTCGAGGCCGGCGGCGTCATCCGCGGACTGCGGATCCCGCGGATTCTCGGTGGCAAGGAGATCGAGGCGCTGACCGAGGTCGCCCGTGCCGAAGGGGCCAAGGGCCTGGCGTTCTGGCATCGGGTGGCGGACGGTTGGCGTTCGCCGATCGCCAAGTTCTTCGACGAGCGAGCCCTCGCCCAACTGCAAGAGGCCACGCACGCCGAGCCGGGTGACGTGGTCGTCGCGGTCGCCGACCAGGTGGGGGTGGCGGCGGCCTCGCTTGGTGCCGTGCGCAAAGCGGTCGCCCGCACGCTGGGGCTGGTGAAGGAGGGGGTCTTCGAATTTGTCTGGGTCACGGATTTTCCGCTATTCGAGCGCAGCAAGGAGACCGGTGAAATCACGGCTGCCCACCACCCGTTCACCGCGCCGAGACCCCAGGACCTCGAGCTGTTGAGCCGCGAGCCCCTCAAGGTGCTGGCGCGATCCTACGACCTGGTTATGAACGGTACCGAGCTCGGCTCCGGCAGCATCCGTATTCACGACCCGGAGTTGCAGCAGCGCGTCTTCCAGGGGCTGGGTATCTCGCGAGAGGAGGCGAAACAGCGGTTCGGCTTTCTGCTGACGGCGTTCCGTTACGGCGCGCCGCCGCACGGCGGGTTCGCGTACGGCCTCGATCGCGTCGTAATGTTGGCGGCCGGCGAGGAAACGATCCGGGAGGTGATCCCCTTTCCCAAGAACCAGCAGGCGGAAGAGCTGATGACCGATGCGCCGGCGCCCGCGGATCCGAAGCAATTCCGTGAACTCGGGCTCGAACTGATTCGGCCGCCGCTGAAACCTTTGCGGTAACGTTCGATCGAAACGGTGACGTGCTCTTTGCGGCCCCGTCACGTAATGGCAGATCAGCGCCACCGCCGGCGTAAGGTACGGAACTTACAGTAGGGCCCATGAACGCCGCCCTCTTCACCAAATCGACCACAGGTCTTATTCTCGCTTCCAGTTTGATCGCGGCGTCGAGCGTGCTTGCGAACGCGCAGGACGCACCGGTCGCCCTGGGCGCGCCGGCCACCATCGCCCTCAGCCTGGTGTACGCCACGCTTCCGACCGGCCGGGCATCCCTGGGCGGCCACACCTTCGACCTGACCAGCGGAAACATGCTCCAGCTGGTCAACAGCGGATCGGCCAGTTTCACGGGTTCGTACCAGAATCCGAAGGCCGTTCACTTGCTGCTCAACACTGCGAATACCAGCAATTTCTATGCGGGTAGCCCGGTGGGAACAGTGGTCCTTACGTTCAGTGACGCCACAACGCAGAGCGCGGACCTTGTCGTTGGCGCCAACGTGCGCGAATGGCGGATTAGCGCCTTCGGTGTCGTGAATACGGTCTCCGACATCACGCCATCGACCCTCTACCCGTACACCACGCAGGGCGCCTGGACGACCACGGCGGTCGCCGGCGGGGCCGCGGTTATAGACATGGTCACCGTCCCAGTGCTCGCCGCGAATACGAGCAAGACGCTGACGGGTATCCAGGTGAACGACACCAACAGCTTCGGTTCCCTGCAGATCGACCTTGCCGGTCTGACCGTCGAGTTCACGCCGCCGGCACCTCCGACGCCAGCGCCGGTTCCGGCGCCGGGCGGCGGGACCACGGGTACCGGCAATGAGACCGGCAACCACGAAGGCGACCATCACAATACCGACAAGAGCGCCCCGACGGTCAGTAAGCCCGTCACCAAAGAGGCGACAGACACGAAAGACGCGAACGTGCAGAACAACAACGGTAAACACGATGATGGCGAGCGCCACGGCAATCGCCACCACGGCACCGCCGACTAAGAGAATCGATGAAGAAGCCCGGCCAGTAGGCCGGGCTTCTTTAGGTTTCATGGGGCCTGTAGGCTGATACACTCGCCCCGTTGCCTGTGCCGATCCCGCCAGTGTTCGTACTGGCCACGCTTGTCATCCTGCTGGGCACACAGCTCGCCTACGTGGTGGCGCCTCGCGCTCCGCACTACCTGGTCCGTCTCGGCCTGAGCGCGCTGGCCGTCCTCCTGGGGGAGGCGCTGGGTCTCGCTGGCGTGGGTGCCCCGCTGGCTCTGGGCGAGCTGCACCCGGTCAACGATCTGGTGGCGCTGGTCATCCTTCAGTGGGGGGCCACGCAGTGGGTAAGGCGTGCCCAGCCAGCGTAGTGGTGCTCAGGCCACGTTTGACCGCTTCCCGAATGAGGTACAACTTGGGCAATATCCGGTGAGTGGGGAGCTCGAGAGGAGTTCGTGATGGTGTGGCAAATCGGCGTGCTGCTGGTCGGCATTGGTTTCCTCCTGCTCAGCATCTTTGCCTCCTTCATCCTCCTCAACATGACGCGTGGCCTCCGAACCATCGAGGCCATCCTGACCCTGACGCTCGACGAAGCCCGGCTGGCGCTCCCCGAGCTGCGCCACAGCCTGCAGCAGATCGATGAGATGGTCAGCGGGGTCAACGACAAGTTCACGGCCGCCGACCGGGCGATGAGCGCCACCGGCGCCGCGATCAGCGGTTGGCGGGACCGTGTGCGCAGCACCCTTGGTGGCATCGGCCGCCGGCGCAAACCACCAGGCGGCCAGTAAGGGGAGGAAGTATGAGGGAAAACCGAGTTCGCCATCAGCCCGCGACAACTGGGCACGAGACGCCGAGCACGGCTGCCTACCTCACCGAGTTGAAGCTGCCGGCCGTCCCCGACTACATCGTCGTCGCCAAGCGGGCCGCTGCCTCTCTCGGCCTCGTTGTCGGCTTCTCGGTGCAGGAAATCGATGATCTGAACATCGCCGTCACCCAGGCATGCGAGAGTGCCTGCGCCGCCGCGACCCAGCAGTGGGGGAAGGGCAACGGCCAGTTGAAGTTGACCTTCAAGAGCCGGCCCCGGCGGCTCGAGGTCGAGGTGCGCAGCGTGCCGCCGCGGGCGGTTGAGCAGCAGACCGTTCGCCGCGCCCGCCACGAGGCGGAGCTCGACTATGAAACGATTGGTTTGAACATGATCCGGTTGTTCGTCGATGAACTCCGTTACCAGGTGGATAACCAGACCGGCAGCCTTCGGATGAGGATGGTCAAATACCTGATCGAGTAGACCCGCCAACGTCACCGCGGCCGACCGTCCGACCCAATCGAGAGCTCGTTCGTCGCCTGTTCCTCAAGTACCAGAAGACCAAGGATCCCGAGGTCCGTCAGCAGCTAGTTGAGCTGTTCAACAACCTCGTGATCTTTCTAGCCAAGAAGTTCAGCAACCGGGGCGAACCGCTCGAGGATATCGTTCAGGTCGGCTACATTGGCCTGCTCGCCGCCATCGAGCGGTTCGAGCCGCAGCGCGGCCTGGAGTTTTCAACCTTTGCCACACCCACCATTGTCGGCGAAATCAAGCGGTACTTCCGGGACAAGAGCTGGGCGGTGAAGGTCCCACGGCGGCTGCAAGAAACGATGCAGCGCGCCGATGTCGCCTCGCAGCGACTGCAAGCGAAGCTCGGTCGCCAGCCCTCCGTGAACGAGATCGCCAAAGAGCTCGACCTGCCGCCAGAAGATGTGCTGGAGGCGATGGAAGCGAGTCCCGCGCAGCGCACCATCCCGTTCGAATCCACCGGCCCGGCGCCCAAGGATGACGACGGCCTCCAGCTGACCGAGCGTCTGGGGCGGGAAGACGAGAACCTCGATAAGGTGGAGCTGCAGGACCTGCTCGACCAGGCGATGCGGCACCTAACCCCGCGCGAGCGGCGGATCATGTATCTGCGATTCGTCGACGAGTTGCCCCAGGCGGAAGTGGCCAAGCGGCTTGGCATCTCCCAGATGCACGTCTCGCGCTTGCAGCGGGCCGCTGTCGAGCAACTGAAGAAGGAGCTACCCGTCTCGAGCTAGGAATGACGGATCAGCTCAAACCCGAGCAGTTATCGGAGCTAGTCCCTGGGCAGGTACTCTTTTCGCGCGACAGGGACCAGGAATGGGTCGTTGAATCTATCAGTCGCAATGAACACACAAGGCTTGCGCTACTACGCAAGAAGAATGACCCTGAGTGGGGAACCTGTACGGTCAATGAGCGGATGGCCGAGGACTTTGCGCTGCAACGCCCATCTCGCGAGGAGATTGCGGAGCTACAAGCAGCCCATAACGACGCTGCCAAGTGGCATGGCGAATACCGCCAGCTGTGGGCACCCTGCGACCACGGTGACGGTCCCGAGTTTCAAATGGCAAAGGACCTGATGCGCGGCAAGTCGGTCGACGCCATCATCAAGAAGTGGTGGCTGGCCTACATGAACATCGAGGTGCGCCTTCGTACTGACATGTGGTGCGGCTTGTACGTCGACGTGCGTGGTAGAAAACTGTACATCGAGGGCGACACCCCGCTGCTCTGCTACGCAATGGCGGACCGGATCCTTACCGAGCACCCGCCGGAGGAGCAGACCGAGGATTGTTTCTGGACTGAAAGGTCGCCGCGGGCCAGGCCAGAATAGCCAGGTCTCGGAGCCGGGCACGGCAGTAGGCGCTGCGGTGCTGACGCCCTGACGCCGATGGATAGATATCCCCGATTCGAACTCAGTACAATGGCTACGCGCGCAGGCCAGATATGACGAGCGCGGAAATCCGCCAACGTTTTCTCAACTTCTTCAAAGAGCGGGACCATAAGGTGTTGCCGAGCTCCTCCCTGATCCCGTTCGGCGATCCTACGACGCTGTTCACTATCGCCGGCATGGTGCAGTTCAAACCATACTTTCTGGGCCAGTCGCAGCCGCCGTACCCGCGGGCGACCACGTGCCAGAAGGTCTTTCGCTCGGTGGACATCGACCTCGTCGGTCACGACGGCCATCACCTGACCTTCTTCGAGATGCTCGGCAATTTCTCCTTCGGCGACTACTTCAAAGAGAAGGCGATTCCCTACGCCTGGGAGTTCTTGACGAAGGAGCTGAAGCTCGAAAAAGAGCGGCTGTGGGCCGGCATTCACAACGACGACGCCGAGAGTTTCGAGATCTGGAAGAAGACCGGTATTCCGCCCAAGCGCATTCGGCGCTTCGGGGACGAGTACAACTTCTGGGCGGCCGGTCCCACCGG
>JALYYE010000409.1 GCA_030946735.1 Candidatus Dormiibacterota bacterium | reverse complement strand
AGGCCCGTCCGCGCGGCGTCGAAATGCAACTCGTGCTGAGCGTAGAAAACGAAGACCGTCGTGACCGCCGCGAAGACGATATTGAGGACGAGCCCGGAAAGCGTGTTCTCGAGGATCACGCGGTGGTTGCGCACCCAGCGCAAGCCGGCGACGAGCTGGGCGCGCCAACCGACTTCGGAGACGGCCGCCGATGGTTGAGGATCGAGACTGAACCATGCAGCCGCCGCCAGCAGGAACGAGAGCGCGTCCGCCAGCAGCGCGTCGGCCGCGCCGAGAACCTTGATCAGCAGGCCGCCGAGCGCCGGCCCGACCAGCGAGGAGACGCCCTCCGTCACCTCGAGGCCGCTGTTGGCCTCCACCACGCGGCCCGGGCTGACAAGCGAAGGAATCAGTGAGTAGTGTGCGACCTCGAACCACAGGCGGGCCGTGCCGGTGATGAACGCGACCAGGTAGAGCTGGACCAAGGTCAAGACGTGGAAGAACGCCGCCAGCGGCACCGTGGCGAGTAGCAGGAACCGAACCAGGTCGGCAACCAACACGATCCTCCGTCGATCCCATCGGTCCGCGTAGACGCCGACGACCAGCCCGAATAGCAGGAACGGCACAAACTCGAGCGCAGCAACCAGGCCCAACTGGAACGGCGACTGTGTCAGCTGGAGAACGAGCCATGGTAGCGCCAGGATGGTGACCTGGTTGCCCAAAGTCGAGATCGACGAGCCAGCCCAGAAACGGAGGAAAATTCGGTCACGAACGAGTGTCTTCATAGGCGCCTGATCTCGGAAAGGCTGGCGAGCCCGACTCCCACCAGTGTCAGCCCGACAGCCGAGATCGCAATCAACCATCGCACGCCGATGGTCTGCGACAGCAGGCCTCCGGCAAATGCGGCGATCGGCATCGTTCCCCAGCCGACGAAGCGAAGAGAGGAGTTCACGCGGGACATCAGATGACCGGGAATAACGGCCTGCCGGTAGCTGAGCGTGACCACGTTCCAGAGCGCCGCCATCCCGAAGCCGAGTGCGAGGGAAGCACCGGCGAGCGCCATCGCCAGCGGCTTGGGCACCAAAACGGCAACGTCCCGGAGGGCTAATAGTGGGCCGCTCAGAATGGCGGTGGCGACCATCACCTGGCCGGTCCGAAACCGGCGCCGCACCTGAGGCGCCAGCGATCCAAAGATGATGGGCCCGAGCCCGGCTGCCGCCAGCACGATGCCCGTGAGGGCAGCGTCGAGATGAAGCTCGTACTGTGCGTAGAAGACGAAGACGGCATCGACCATGGTGCCGAAGAAGAGCAGCGCCAGCACGGCCAGCGCGTTTTCGAAAATCGGTCGCTGCTGGACGAGATATCGGAAGCCGCCCACCAATTGGGCTCTCCATCCGCGCTCAGTCGGCGATTGCGATGCTCGCAATGACGGGAGCGTAAAAATGGCGGCGGCCGAAACCAGGAAGGAGGCAGCATCGAGGGCAATGGCGTTGGCGGCGCCCGCAAGTTTGATGAGAAACCCGCCGATCGATGGTCCGAGAAATACGCTGACGCCGTCGCTCATTTGGAACTTGCTGTTGGCATCGACCAGCTGATCCGGCTCGACGATCCCAGGCAGCAGCGCATAGTGCGCGACCTCGAACCACACGCGGCCCGTCCCGGCCAGGAAGGCGATGACGTAGATCTGCGCGATGGTGAGAACACCGAAAAAGGCGGCGATCGGGATCGTCGCGAGGCTCGCAAACCGCAAGACGTCGGCGCTGAGCATGATCCGGCGGCGGTCCCACCGATCGGCATAGACGCCGGCGATTAGCGTGAAGAGCAGGAACGGAAGATTCTGCAAGGCAGCCACGATCCCGAGCTGGAGCGGTGAGTGGGTGAGCTGGAGCACGAGCCAGGGAAGCGCCAGCATTGTGATCTCATCGCCGGTGCTCGACACGACGGACCCGGACCAGACCCGCATGAAGGCGCGATGCCGGAAGAGCGAAGGCCGGCGACTCTGGGTCGTTTCGCTCAGGGCTGCCGCCCCGGCGCGCCCAGCTGCTCCTCGACAACCGGCGCGAACTCGGGAAGCCGCGCCGCCAGCGCTCGCAGTAAGCCGAAGCACCCGGCCAGCATCATGTCGCCGTGCGGCACGGCGAGATGGGGGCGGAG
>JALYYE010000391.1 GCA_030946735.1 Candidatus Dormiibacterota bacterium | reverse complement strand
CGGCCGAACTGGTCGAGCGCCCGACGGATCTCTGGCTGGAAGAGGACGATGATGCCGACCAGGATGGCTGGGGCGGCGTTACGGAAGATCCACGAGAGCAGCCGCAGGTCGAGCAGGTTCGCCAGCAAGCCGATCACAGCAAGCAGGAGCACCCCGAACATGAGCTGGACCGCCTGAGTGCCCCGCACGAGCAGGAACAAGCGGTAGAGGAAGAAGGCCACCAGGCTGACGTCGATCAGATCGAGGACATGGCGCCAGATGCTCCCGCTCTGGAGGAACACCATGATGTCGCGCAGGATGACGTCCACTAGCGGACACTAGTATCGTCTAACCTTAAATGGACATGAGCATGGCGGTCGCCCTCATCGTGCCCCTGATCACAACGGCCATCACGACGAACAAGATCATCGCCGGCGTGGTCGTTCTGATCGTGATCGTTGCCGGCGTGGCCTGGTATATGTCCCGGAGACGCGGCCCAGGCTGACCGCTTAGCGCTTGGTGTATTGAGGGGCTTTGCGGGCGCGCTTGAGGCCGGGCTTCTTGCGTTCCTTCATGCGCGGGTCGCGGGTCAGCATGCCGTGCTTCTTGAGCACCGGCCGCATCGCCAGGTCGGCCACACATAGGGCGCGCGCGATGCCATGCTGGACGGCGCCGGCCTGTCCCGACATGCCGCCGCCATCGACCATGGCGCTGACGTTGAATCGCTTGCTCGTCTCGGTCAGCTTGAGGGGCTCGACCACGACCATCTCCAGCATCCGCCGGCCGAAGTATTGCAGCGGTGGCTTGTTGTTGACCATGATGGTCCCGTCGCCGGGATAGAGGCGAACCCGCGCGACCGCGTTCTTGCGCCGACCAGTGCCGTAGTAGTAGGTGGCGTTATCTGCCAATGACTTCGATGTCTCCCTTGCTTCCAAAGCGGATTGGCACCGGCTGCTGCGCCTTATGCGGGTGCGCATCGCCGGCGTAGACCTTCAAACGCCGCAGCTGTTCCTTGCCGAGTGTCCCATGCTGCAGCATCCCGGACACCGCGTGCCGGAAAGGATAGGTCGGATGCTTGACGACCATGTCGCGGTAGGCGCGCTTTCGAAGGCCGCCGGGATAGCCGGTATAGGACGTGTAGATCTTGTCGGTCGGCTTCTTGCCCGTCACTCGGATTCCCTTGACGTTGACGACGATGACGTGGTCGCCCGTGTTCAGGTGTGGGGTGTACATCGGCTTGTGCTTGCCGCGCAACACCTTGGCGACGTTGGCGGCAAGCCGCCCGAGCGTCTGCCCGCTGGCATCGATGATGTACCAGCCGGCCGTGATCTCCGACGGTTTGGCGCTGTAGGTCTTGCCGGGTTGAGGCATGCTGTCAGTACTCCACCGCGACCTGCACCAGCCCCTGGGGCGGCGCGAGGCGCAATCCGGTTGTCGATCCGCCTAAAAGGGCGTCGATCCATTCCACCGGCTGGCGCCGACGACCAACGTCGACCAGCGCGCCGGCGATCCGGCGCACCATGCCGTAGAGAAAGGCGTCGGCGGCTACCGCGATCGTGACCCATTCGCCGGCACCGCTCACTTTGACGTCGTGGACGTGGCGGACGGTGTGGCCGCCGGGGCGCGGGCTTCGCCCGAAGGCGCGGAAGTCGTGTCTCCCTGCGAGACGGTCCCCGGCTGCCTGCATGGCGGCGATGTCGAGCGTGTCGTGCAGGCCCCAGGCGTACTGACGCTGATAGGCACCCCGCGGGAGTGCCTGCCGGATCCGGTACGCGTAAAGGCGGGCCTTGGCCGAGTAGCGGGCATTGAAACTCTCGTCGACGGCTTGGGCCTGCCGGACGGCGATGTCCGGCGCCAGGCGAGCATTCAATGCTCCCGGCAATTGTTGGATCGGAAATTCATGCTGGAGGCGGAAGTTCACCACCTGGCCAAGGGCGTGCACGCCGGCGTCGGTTCGGCCGGCGGCCGTCAGCACCGGCGACTCGCCGGTGAGGTCCTGGATGGCTTCGCGGAGTGCAGCTTCAACGGTCGCGGTGCTGGCCTGCGCCTGCCACCCGTGGTAGCGGGTTCCCTCGTACTCGATGACGAGCTTGACGTTCATCGGTCGACGAGTTCCACGAGCACCATCGGCGCGCCGTCGCCAAGCCGCGGCCCGATCTTCAGCACACGGGTATAGCCCCCCGGGCGGTCCTTCATGCGCGGCACCAGCTTGGAGAAGAGCCGCTCGGTGACCTCGCGGTCTTCCACGATGGCGTCAACCGCCCGGCGAGCGGCCACGTTATCGTTCTTGGCCGTCGTGATCACCTTCTCGACCCAGCGGCGCAGTTCCTTGCCCTTCGCCTCGGTCGTTTCGATGCGGCCGTGGTCGAGCAGGGACGTGACCAGGTTGCGGCTCATCGCCTTGCGATGCGCCGTGCTCCGGCTGAACTTTCGTCCCGCGTTCTGATGCCGCACCGGACCTCCGGGCTCCTAGACCAGGACCTTGGTCAGCTCTTCCAGCGTCAGGAAGCCGCGCTGCACCAGTTTTTCCTTGATCTCGTCCAGGGACTTCCGACCGAAGTTGCGCAGGCTGAGGAGATCTTCCTCGCGCAATGCCACCAGCTGGCCGACCTTGGTGATCTCATTCGCCTTCAGGCAGTTGAGCGCACGAACCGAGAGGTCGAGGTCCTCGATCGGCACGTCCGCCAGCCGCGAGGAGAGGTCATTCCCCTTCTGTAGCGGCACATCAGCATCCTTGATGCGCTCGGTGAAGCGGGTGAAGAGGCCCAGGTGCGAGGTGAATTGCTTGGCCGCTTCGCTGATGGCCTGGTCGGGCACGATCGTGCCATCGGTCCAGACTTCGAGAATCAGCTTGTCCCAGTCCGTCTCCTGGCCAACGCGGGTCTTCTCGATCAGGAAGTTGGCCTTCACCACCGGGCTGAAGATGGCATCGATCGGAATCACGCCGATCGGCTGGCCTTCCTTCTTGTTCCGCTCCGCGGGCACGTAGCCCTTGCCGCGCTCGACCGTCAGCTCCATGCGGAGCCGGCCCTTGTTGCTGTCCAGGGTGCAGATGTAGAGGTCGGGATTGACGATCTCGACGTCGCTCGGCGCCTGGATGTCCGACGCCTTCACATCTCGCGGGCCGGTCACGTCCAGCGTTAGGCGAACAGGATCGTCGCTGTATGAGATCAGGTTTAGCCCCTTGAGGTTGAGGATGATCTCGGTGACGTCTTCCTTGACGTACGGGATCGAGGAAAACTCGTGTGCCACGCCCTCGATCGAGACCGATGTCACGGCGGCGCCCTTCAGCGTGGAGAGCAGGACGCGACGCAGCGCGTTGCCCAGCGTGGTGCCGAAGCCGGGCTCGAGCGGCTCGATCTCGAACTTTCCGTAGGTGGCAGAGTTCTCGATGCTTTTGACTTGGGGTTGGGCAATATCGATCATGGTTCTCCTTGAATGAATGAGTTCGCTAGCGCGAATAAAACTCGACGATCAGTTGCTCCTGGATGGTCTGATCCATGTCGTCGCGTCCAGGCTGCGCGGTGACTTTGGCGGTCATGTTGTCTTTATCCAGGCTCAGCCAGGGAACGACCGGCCGCTGCTCGCCGGCGTCGAGCGCATTCTTGATGCGGTCGACCTCCTTGCTCTTTTCCTTGATGGCGACCACATCGCCGATGCGCACGGCATACGAGGGGATGTTGACCAGACGGCCGTTGACGGTGACGTGTCGATGCGAGACGAGCTGCCGGGCGTCACGTCGCGAAGCGGCAAAACCGACGCGGTAGACGACGTTGTCCAGCCGCGTCTCCAAGAGGCGGAGCAGGTTGAGGCCGGTGACGCCGGCCATCTTCGCGGCCCGGTCGAAGTAGAGCCGGAACTGGCCTTCGAGTAGGAAGTAGATGCGGCGTGCCCGCTGCTTTGCCCGCAGCTGGATCCCGTAGTCGGACACCTTGCGGCGGCGGACCTGGGTGTGCATGCCGGGCGGCATCGCGCGCCGGTCGAGGGTGCACTTCGTGAAGCACTTCTCCCCCTTGAGGAACAGCTTCACGCCTTCGCGCCGGCAATGACGGCAGACCGGGCCTTCGTAGCGGGCCATTTAGACTCGCCTCCGTTTCGGCGGGCGGCAGCCGTTGTGCGGGATCGGCGTGACGTCGGTGATCGCCGTGACTTCGAGACCCGCCGCCTGCAGGGAACGGATGGCGGCCTCGCGGCCGGCCCCCGGGCCCTTGACGAAGATCTCGATCTGCTTGAGGCCGTGCTCCATGGCGCGCCGCGCCGTCGCTTCGGCCGTGATCTGCGCGGCGAAGGGCGTGGACTTGCGCGAACCCTTGAAACCCTGGCTGCCGGCGCTGCCCCAGGCGAGCACATTGCCCTGAGCGTCCGTCAGCGACACGACGGTGTTGTTGAAGGTCGACTGGATGTGGGCCTGGCCCACGGTGACGTGTTTCTTCTCGCGGCGGCGGGTGCGGACGACTTTCTTCTTAGGCATGACTTACTTCTTTGCCTCGGCCTTCTTGCGTACGCCGACAGTCTTGCGCGGACCGCGGCGGGTGCGGGCGTTGGTGCGGGTGCGCTGGCCGCGGACGGGCAGGCCGCGCCGGTGGCGCAGCCCACGATAGGTCCCGATCTCCATGAGACGTTTGATATTGAGCGCGATCTCGCGCCGAAGCTCGCCTTCCACTTTGGCTTCCTTGTCGAGAACGTCGCGGAGGCGACCGATCTGCTCGTCGTTCAAGTTCTTGACGCGCATGTTCGGATCGACGTTCGCGATCGTGAGGACCCGCCGGGCCGTGTGGGGGCCGACCCCGAAGATGTACGTCAGGGCGATCTCGACACGCTTCTCGCGGGGAATGTCAACGCCGGCAATTCGAGCCATCTACCCTCTTATCCCTGCCTCTGGTTGTGTTTCGGCGTCACGCAGATGACCCGCACCTGGCCGCCGCGCTTGATGACCTTGCACTTCGGACATATTTTCTTGACCGACGACCGAACTTTCATTTCTCACTCTGCCTTTCTCACGATTCGTCCGCGCCCCGGATCGAGCGGTGACACCTCGACGCGGACGCGGTCACCCGGGATGACCCGGAGAAACCGAAGCCGCGCGGCCGGCGCCACGTGAGCCACGATCCTGTGGCCGGTTTCGAGCTCGACACGGTAGAGCGCGTTGGGCATCGGCTCCACCACTCGTCCGACGACAATCCCCGTCATGGGCAAATACCCATGACAAGATCGCCGGATTTCCGGCGCACGAACGAATAGCTTACCACAAGATCACCAGGCCAAATCACGGACGCGCCGGCTCGGCCTTCCTGGAGACCGTCAGGATCTCGGGCCCGTCGAGGGTGATCGCCACCGAGTGTTCAAAGTACGCTGACAGGCTGTGATCGACGGTCACGACCGTCCAGTGGTCGCCGAGGAGCGCCACATCCGGTCCACCGGCGTTGACCATCGGCTCGATCGCCAGCACCATCCCCGGCTTCAGCAATGGGCCCGTGCCCGCGATGCCGAAGTTGGGGACCTGGGGATCTTCGTGCATGTCCCGGCCGATGCCGTGCCCGACGAACGACCGGACGACCGAGAAGCCGGCCTGCTCGACGTGGTGCTGGACGGCGGCGCTGATGTCACCAATGCGGTTGCCGACCTGGGCCTGGTCGATCCCGATGCCGAGGGACTCGCGGGTGACGTCCATCAGCCGCTGCGCCTGGGGCGAGATCTTGCCGATGCCCACGGTAAGTCCGGCATCCGCCCAGAAGCCGCGGTGGATCAGGCCGGCATCGAGGCTGAGGAGGTCGCCCTCGCGCAGCTTGCGGTTGGTCGGAATGCCGTGCACCACCTGGTCGTTGACCGAGGTGCAGATGGCGTTCTGGTACCCCTGGTAACCGACGAAGCCGGGGATGCAGTCACGCGCCCGGATGAATCGGTCGGCCTCACGGTCCAGCTCCAGCAGCGTCACGCCCGGCCGCGCCATCGCCTGCAGGTGCGCGAGCGTCTCGCCCAGGATGGCGCCCGCCTCCCGCATCAGATCGATCTCGGCCGGAGACTTGTAGATAATCATCGCGACCCTGCCCCCTTGCGCAGCGCGCTGAGCCGGCGGGTGATGTCGGCCCGCACCTCGTCGACCGACATCTGGCCATCGATATTCTCGAGCTTGTGCTGCGCGGTGTAGTAGTCGATCAGCGGCGCCGTGTGCTTGAGGAAAACGTCGATGCGGTGCGCCACGATCTCGGTGCGGTCGTCCGGCCGCTGGTAGAGCTCGCCGCCGTCCAGTGTGCAGCGGGGAAGCTCGCGGGCCTCTTGCGGGGTGAAGGTGTAGACGGCATGGCACGTCCGGCAGCTGTAGCGGTGTGACAGCCGGTCGATCAGGACCTGGCGGCTGACCCGCAGGTAGATGACGGCGTCGACTCGCCGGCCGAGCTTATCCAGCGTGGCATCGAGTGCTTGCGCCTGGGCGACCGTGCGCGGGAAGCCATCGAGGATGAAGCCATTCTTGGCGTCGGGCTCTTGCAGCCGCTCCTTGATGATGTCGATCATCAGCGTGTCCGGGACCAGCTCCCCTCGGTCCATGTAGCCTTTGACCTGATCGCCAAGCGCCGACCCCGCCCGCCGTTGGGCGCGCAGAATATCGCCGGTGGCGATCGCCGGGATGTGATAGGTCTCGATCAGGGAACCTGTTTGCGTTCCCTTGCCTGCGCCAGGCGCGCCAAAAAGAATCAAGTTCATCAGGACAGTTCGCGACCTGGGGTCGCTACTTTATGAACCCCTTGTATTGGCGCATGATCAGCTGCGTCTCGATTTGTTTCATGGTGTCGAGCGCCACGCCCACCACGATCAGGATGGCCGTGCCGCCGAGGTACATGTTCTGCGTTGGTATTCGGGTAAGCGCGGTCGCCAGCAGCGGGATCAGCACCGTCACTCCCCCGAGAAAAAGCGCACCAGCGAACGTAATCCGCGTCATGGTGCGGTCCAGGTACTGCGCCGTCGCCACGCCCGGCCGGATGCCGGGAATGAAGGCCGCGTGCTTCTTCAAGTAATCGGCCGTATCCACCGGGTCGAAGGTGACGGCGGTGTAGAAGTAGGTGAAACCGAAGATGAGGACGAAGTAGACGAAGTTGTAGAGGATGTCGGTCGGGATGTTAGGCCCGGTCGGCACCCAGTAGGTGCGCAGAACGCGCGAGATGGTACCCCACGGGTCGGGGGCCGTCGCCAGGAAGTTCCCGATGATGACCGGGAAGAACATGATCGAGATCGCGAAGATGATGGGAATGACGCCCGCCTGGTTCACCCGGAGCGGCAGGTGGGAGCTCCGTCCCTGGTAGATCTTGCGGCCGACCACGCGCTGCGCCGACTGTATGGGGATCTTCCGCTGCGCCTGCTGCACCTCGATGATGAACGCGGTGACGACGATCGCCAGCGCGGCGAAGAGCAGCATGGGCGCCAGGTTTGCCGAGCCGCCACCGGTCAGCAAGTTGTAGATGGTGTTGGGGATCCGGCCCACGATGCCGGCGAAGATCACGAGCGAGATGCCGTTGCCGATGCCATATTCGGTGATGAGCTCGCCGAACCACATCAGCATGACGGTGCCGGCGGTGAGCGTGATCATGATCTCGACGATGCCGAGCCAGCTGAGGTTGGAAAGCACGCCTTGCCGGCTGAAGACCAGGGTCAGGCCCCACGCCTGGAGCAGGCCAAGGCCGACGGTCAGCCAGCGGGTCCAGCGCGTGATCTTCCGTCGCCCGAACTCCCCTTCCTTGCTGAGCTCCTTCATCCGGGTGGAGACGACCGTCATCAGCTGCATGATGATCGAGGCGTTGATATAGGGGTTGACCCCCATGGCGATGATGGAAAAGGTCGAGAGCCCGCCGCCCGAAAACAAGTCGAGCAGACCGAGGAAAGCGTTGGTGTTGAACAGCTTGTCGAGGGCGGCCTTGTCGGCGCCAGGCACGGCAATGTGCGCCAGGATGCGGAACACCAGGAAGAGCCCAAGGGTGAAGAGGATCTTGCGGCGCAGCTCGGGAATTCGGAGCGCGTTACCGATCGCTTCTAACATGGCCTAGCTCTTCTTCTTACCCTTGTCGGGTTTAGGGAAATCCTCCGAACCTGACGCGCGTGTTTCCTCGCCTTTTCCGCCCTTCTCGCCTTTCTCGCCTTTCTCGCCTTTGTCGCCTTTGTCGCGTTTCTCGGTCTTGCCGGCTTGCTCGGCCTTGGCTTTCTTCGCGCCCTTGCCCGGCGCGTCGTCGTCTTCCGCTTCCGGCGACTCCTTTTCGATCGTCACGGAGGCAACCGGCTTCGGCTGGTTCTTGGCGCGCTTCGTCTTCGGCCGGATCGGCGGGGGGACTTCGATAACGGCGGCGGTCCCTCCCGCGGCCTCGATCTTGCGACGCGCCTCCGCCGAGAACTGGTGGGCGTGGATGACCAGCTTGCGCTTGAGGTCGCCCGTCCCCAGCACCTTGATGCCGGCCCCAACATCCTTGATGATGCCGGCCTCCAACAGGGATTCCGGGCGAATCTCGGCGCCGTCCTCGAAGCGGTTCAGCCGGGTCAGGTTGAGCACCGCGAAGCGCTTCTTCCAGCGGTTGTGAAAGCCGCGCAGTTTGGGCGTCCGCATGGTCAGGCGGGTCTGGCCGCCCTCGAATGTCTTCGGCAGGTTCACCGACGTACGGGCGCGCTGCCCCTTCTGGCCCCGCGTGGCGGTCTTGCCGTGGCCCGACCCCGGACCGCGGCCGACGCGCTTACGGGGGTGGTGCGAGCCCGGCGATGGCTGCAGTTCGTGGAGTTTCATGCCGACTCTTCGACCCTGACCAGGTGCCGCACCTTGTGCACCATGCCGCGCAGCTGCGGGCTGTCTTCGTGCTCGACAGTCTGGTTCAGCCGTCGGAATCCGAGCGCCTGCACCGTGCGCTCCTGGTCGGGCTTCTGCCCGATGACGCTGCGCACGTAGGTGATCTTCAAGCGGGCCATGTTAGCTGACCGGCTCCTCGACGGGGGCAGCGGCCGGTGCCGCCACCGGTTCCGGCTTCTTTCCGCGCCGGCTCAGACGTTCCATCTCCTCCGCGGGCTTGCCGCGCGCCTGGGCGATACTATCGGCCGTTTGCAGCGCCTGCAAGGCGGCGATGGTGGCACGGACGGTGTTGACGGGATTGTTCGTGCCGAGTGATTTCGTGATCATGTCCTTTACACCGGACAGCTCGACGACGGCGCGCATCGCACCGCCCGACCGAATGCCGGTGCCGGGCGCCGCGGGCTTGAGCAGCACCTTGGCGGCCCCCTTCTTCAAGCGAATCTCGTGTGGGATGGTGGTGCCCACCATCGGCACGGTGATGAGGTGCTTCTTCGCCGACTCAACCGCCTTGCGGATGGCCTCGGGCACCTCGCCCGCCTTCCCCAGCCCGGCACCGACGCGGCCGTTCTGGTCGCCCACCACCACCAGCGCACTGAATGAGAAGCGACGGCCGCCCTTGACGACCTTCGCCACCCGGTTCAGGTGGACGACTTTCTCCGTGAATTCCGATTGGCCTCTTCCGTATTGGTAACCCATGGACTCCTTCTAGAACTTCAATCCGGCGCTGCGCGCAGCCTCGGCCAGCGCTTTGACCCGACCGTGGTAAGGAAAACCGCCGCGATCGAAGACGACCGTCTCGATGCCCGCCTCCCGGGCGCGCTCGGCAATGGACTTGCCCACCGCGGCGGCGCCTTCCGCCCCCGAGGGCGACTTCAGGCTCTTGCGAAGAGCGGCGTCGGTCGTCGAGGCAGCCGCCAGGGTTCGTCCCGAAATGTCATCGATCACCTGGGCATAGACGTGGTGCAGGCTGCGGAAGATGGCCAGCCGCGGGCGTGTTGGCCCGCCCTCGAGGTGAGTCCGCAGCCGAACGTGGCGGCGGATGCGCGTGGAGCGCCGATCGGCTTGCCTGTTCATTACTTGGCCGCCCCAGCGGTCTTGCCCGTCTTGCCGGCCTTGCGGCGGATTCGCTCACCACGGTAGAGGATGCCTTTGCCCTTGTAGGGTTCTGGAAGGCGGATCTTGCGCACTTCGGCCGCGACCTGGCCGACGTCTTCCTTGCTCGCGCCCTTGATGTTGATTCGCGTCGGCTCGGGGACGTCGATGGTGATGCCCTTGGGCACCGGGTAGCGAACCGGATGCGAGTAGCCCACGTTGAGGACGAGGGCCTCGCCCTGGCGGCTGGCGCGATACCCCACACCGACCAACTCGAGCTGCTTCTCGTAGCCCTTGCTGACCCCCTCTATCATGTTCCAGACGAGGGTACGGGTCAGCCCGTGCAACGACCGGTGCAGCTTCGATTCGCTCGGCCGCTCGACTACGACGGTGCCGTCCTTCACGGTCACCTTCATGTCGGGATTCAGCTCGCGACTGAGCTCCGCCTTACCGCTCTTGACCACCACGGTGTGATCGGTGAGGGTCACGGTCACGCCGCTGGGGATCGCGACCGGCAGCTTGCCAATCCTACTCATGGGTCACCAAACGTAGCACACGACCTCGCCGCCGAGGCCGGCCTTGGTTGCCTTCTGTCCCGACATGACGCCGTGCGAGGTCGAAAGGATGACGATGCCGAGGCCACCGAGCACTCTCGGAATCTCGGTCTTGCGCGCGTAGACGCGCAGCCCCGGCTTGCTGATCCGTCGAAGTCCGGCGAGCGACTTGCCGCGCGGCGTCTTGGGCTTGAACGTGATGTCGAGCTTCTGACCCTGTTCGGCGGCCGCGACGTCGAAGGAGGCGATGTAGCCCTCTTCCTTGAGGACGCGCGCGATCTCGACGCCGACCCGCGATGCCGGCAGAGCCACGCGCGAGTGCCCCGCGGTATTCGCGTTCCGGATCCGGGTCAGCATGTCGGCGATGCTATCGGTGCTCATTAGTGCCTTGATCCCCTCCTCACCACGACGACTTCTTCACGCCCGGGACCTGTCCCTGCGACGACAGCATGCGGAAGCAGATGCGGCAAATGCCGAATTTCCGCATGTACGAGCGCGGCCGTCCGCAGAGGTTGCAGCGGTTGTGCTGCGACACCGCGTGCTTGTGCTTGCGGAGTCCGCGATTCACCGTCGATTTCTTAGCCACCCAGTCTCAACCTCACTTCCTCCAGGGGAACCCGAGCTCCGCCAGCAGTGCGCGCGCCTCGTCGTCGGTGCGCGCAGTGGTGACGAAGGTGATCTCGAGACCCCGCAATTTATCGATCTTGTCGTACTCGATCTCCGGGAAGATCAACTGCTCACGCAGCCCGAGCGTGTAGTTGCCATGACCGTCGAAGCCCGTCGGCGAGAGGCCGCGGAAGTCACGAATCCGGGGCAGGCCCACGGAGAGCAGCTTGTCGACAAACTGGTACATGCGCGCACCGCGCAGCGTCACCTTGATGCCGATTGGCAAGCCGGCACGCAGCTTGAAGTTCGCGATCGCCTTCCGCGATTTGAGCACGACTGGCTGCTGCCCGGTGATCTTCTTCAGATCGGCGGTGGCGGCGTCGAGCGCCTTGGGGTTGGAGATCGACTCCCCGATGCCGATGTTGGCGACCACCTTGGTCAACCGTGGCACCTGCATGGCGTTGGTGTAGGCGAAGCGTTGGATCAGCGCCGGGACGATCTTGTCCTGGTAGCGCTGCTTCAGCCTGAGCTCCGTCCCAGCCGGGCTGGAAACGACGCTCGCACCCTTCGGGCTGGGAGCGACCTTCACTCCTTTCGAGCTGGCGGCGACGTTCATACCTTGTTCCTCACGCGCTCGTAGATCTCACCGCAGTTCACGCAGACGATCGCCTTCTGCCCATTGGGTAGCACCGTCTTGCGGATCCGGGTCGGCTTGTCGCACTTGTTGCACACCAGCATCACGTTCGAGTAATCGAGCGGCGACTCGAAGTCGACGATGCCGCCCTGGCGCACCGTCGTCGAGCCCTTCTGTTGGCCGGCGCGGGTGTGGCGCTTCAGGACGTTGACGCCTTTGACGACGATCTTGCCCTGCTGCGGCACGGTGCGCACGACCACGCCCCGCTTGCCACGATCCTTTCCGGACATGACCTGCACGGTATCGTCACGATGAATGTCGAGATGAAGCCGGGACATTGCCTATAGGACCTCCGGGGCCAAAGAAACGATCTTCATGAAGTTCTTGTCGCGAAGCTCGCGCGCGACCGGTCCGAAGATGCGGGTGCCGCGCGGGTTGTTCTGCGGGCCGAGAATGACGGCGGCGTTCTCGTCAAAACGGATGGTGGAGCCGTCCTGCCGGCGAAACTCGCGCGAGGTCCGCACGACCACCGCCTTGACGACCTCGCTCTTCTTCACCTGGCCGCCCGGCGTTGCGACCGTGACGGCGGCCGTAATGACGTCGCCGATGGAGGCGTACTTGCGGTAATGGCCGCCCATCACCCGGATCAACAGGATTTCACGCGCACCCGTGTTGTCCGCCACCTTCAACCGCGACTCTTGCTGGACCATGGCGATCAGCGGCGCACCTCCGGCGCGCGACGACGGTTCGCGGGTCGGACGGCCGAGGCCCGGGCCCGCCGACCCTGGCGAACCGCGCGGACGTGCGATGCGAGCGTTTGAGACGTCACGACGACGAGCGCCGCCGATCCGAGCCGATGAAACGTCGAGCGGGTCCGGGGGTGCACCGCTGTCACTATTTCGCCTTCTCCACGATGGCGACGACGCGCCAGCGCTTGTCGTGCGAGAGGGGACGGGTCTCCATGATGCGGACCCGATCGCCGACCTTGCACTGATTCTGTTCGTCATGCGCCTTGAATCGAGTGGCCTGCTGGATGTGCTTCTTGTACTTCGGGTGCTCCTTGAGAGTCTGCACCCGGACGATCACGGTCTTGTCCATCTTGTCGCTGATGACGGTGCCGGTGCGCGTCTTGCGCATCGCCCGCTCCGCCGTCGTCGCTTGATCGGTCATGCGGTCTCCTTGGTGGTGGCGCGGCGGCGGCGCGGCTTGGGCGACGCCGGCTCGGGCGTGGTCTCTGGGCCAGCGCCGGTGCGCTCCTTGAGGAAGATCCCGGTCAGGATCTGCGCCAGGTCGTGGCGCACGTGCCGGATCTGCCGGTGATTCTGCAGCTGCCCAGTCGCCATCTGGAAACGCAGGTTGAACAGCTCCTGGCGGGAATCCTTGAGCTTCTTTTGCAGATCAGCCATGGAGAGGGCCTGAAGGTCCTTCATTTTCATTTCTTCCCGCCACCCTTGGCCGGCTTCGCCGGCGCCGCCGCTTTGGGAGCGGCCGCCGCCGCCTTCGGCGCGGCGCCTGGCGCGGCTTTCGGGGCCGCACCCGGGGCGGGTTTCACCGACGGCGCAGCGCCGGGGGCCGCCTTGGGCCCACGCGCCGGAGCGGCGGCAGCGGCGGCGGGGGCAGCGGCAGCACCCGCGATACCTTCGGCGCCCTCACCCGGCTTCAGTTCCGCCGGTCCCTTGATCTTCACGTCGGCGGCGGCTTTGACGCCCGACTTGATCCCGAGCGTGCGCGTCTTCATCGGCAACTTGTAGGCGGCCAGCTGGAATGCGCGCTTGGCCATCTCGGGCGTGACGCCGCCCATCTCGAAGAGGACGCGTCCCGGCTTGATCACGACCACCCATCCCTCGGGCGCACCCTTGCCGCTCCCCATGCGGGTCTCGGCCGGCTTCTTGGTGACCGACTTGTCGGGGAAGACGCGGATAAATACCTGGCCGCCGCGACGCACGAAGCGCGTCATCACGCGGCGCGCCGCCTCGATCTGGCGGTTCGTCATCCAGGCCGCCTCAGACGCCTGCAGGCCGAACTCACCGAATGCCAGGTCGGCACCCTGGGTGGCCACGCCCGTGCGGCGACCCCGATGCAGCTTGCGATGCTTGACGCGGGCGGGCAGCAACATCCGTTATTCCTTCTTCTTTGGCGCGCGCGCGCGCGGTGCCTTTGGTGCATCCGGCTTGTCGGTCGTGGTGGCGCGAGCGCGGGTGGTTCGTTTCGGTGCCGCAGTCTCAGCGGCCTCACCGCTTGCCGCCTTGGTCGTGCGGGCGGCACGCTTGGGCTTGGCCGCGGTCGCGTCAGCCGATACCGGGGCGGCGGGCGCAGCCTCGGCCGCCGGCGCCGGCGCGGCCGCCTGCACCAGCTCGGCCAGCGGGGTCGGCGC
>JALYYE010000385.1 GCA_030946735.1 Candidatus Dormiibacterota bacterium | reverse complement strand
GGAGGCGGCCCGGGTCGGTGATCAGGTAGCCGAGCGTCTCGCCAAAGTCGTGGCTCTGGGACGGACCCCCCATCCGGCCGATGGTCTGGGCCCAGCCCTGCTCGACCAGGCTCTGGATCGCCGGCGTCACCGTCTGGTAGGGCAGGCAGAGCGCCGCTGCCCAGTCCTTGGCCGACATCGGCGATTTGAAATAGATGTGTTTGAGGAGGAGGTCAGCCAGCCGCGCCACTGGGAGTCCACAGTCTTCGGTCCGCGCCGGCGCGATCGGGAAGAACTGCGGGGTGGTGGCTTGAGGCGGTGGCTGTATGGCCATTAGGCAAGAAGGGCGCCCGGGGCGGCCCTCCAAAGCAACCTGCGGCCGCTCGGGTTTCTTGCGAGATCGAACTCAGGCTTCGAGCGCCGGCCGGGCCCCAAAATAGCGCTCCACCGTGAGGCCGTGGCGCTCCAGCTCGGCTCGTGCCAGCGGCTCGAAGCGCCGCAAATACCAGTCTTCGGCCGGGTTGTGCGAATAGGCCAGCAGCTGGTTGTAGGGGAGCGTATAGATGGCCCGCCCGGCGAGGATTTCCAGCATCTGGGCCGTGAGCTCCGGCTGAGCCAGGGCCCGCTGCAGGGTGATATGGACCCCGCGCATGTCCGCGATCAGCCGCAGGCGGCGAGGCAGGAAGATGGCCAGAGCGAAGACCAGCGGCACGCTGGTGACGATGATCGCCAGGATGAGCGCCAGCAGATGGATCCCCCGGGAGCCGGCCTGCCCCGCCGAGATGAGCGAGTCGCCGGAATGCACCTTGAGTGCCTGCGCGGTGCGGTGCAGGAAATCGGAGAGATACGGCACGCTGTTCGGGATTCCCTGCTCGAAGGAGAGGATCCAGCTGTCGAAGGTCTTGCCGGCGTTGATCACGCCCTGGGCGAGGGCATCCAGCTGCAGGACCAGGGCGTTGACCCAGAGACCGGCCCGCACACACAGGTAGATCCAGCCCACCATCACCAGGTCGGCGAGCATCCAGGCGAAGCGGCGACCGTAAACATCTGGGTACAGGCGCATAAGGTTCACCCCTTGAGGTAACTGGAAGAAGAACGTCAAATACGTCGCGAGTCTAGCGCGGTTTTCGGGGCAAACTCCGCTTCTGCATCGCCGTGCGCGCCCGGTGATGCAGACTCCACGCCCAGCAGAGCGCCGCTAAACCGAAGCTGGCGGCTGCAGCCGCCAGGAGGGGCACATCGAACCACAGCCAGGCGATCGTGGCGAAAGCCAAGCCGGAAAAGAGGATGAAGCAGATAGCCTGGAACCATAGCCGCACGGGCGGTGCGACCATATCGAACAGATCCTCACTCCACTGTGCCCGGCTCACCGAGCGCATCCATGACCCGGAGTGCCGGTGCACGCCGAGCGCCCCCAGAAACACCACGAGGCCGGCAAGGACGACGAACGCCGTGCTCACGCTCGCGATACCGAGCTGACGGCCGGGTTCGTCGTCGGTGGGCAGGTCGCCGGCGCCGGGGACTTGGATGAGGGCGACCCGACCTTTCCAGAACCTGACCGAGACCGGCTCACCGGGGGTCAGATGGTTGAAAACATCGCGGTGGGCCACCTTGGGATGCTGGCGACCGAACCCATCGGAGAGATCGACAACCCAGTTGCTGTTTCCGCGGTAGCGAGGAACGACATGCGTTCCGGTCACGACGCCACTCACCTCGCTCCAGCAGCCTGACCCGTTCGCGGTCGGCTGCTGGCAGGCCCCGGCCGGGCCATACTCGATGGCATCCGCAACCGACGCGGGCACCCATGTGAGCCCGCTCACGAGCCCGACGGTGAATGCCACCGAGCCCAACACCAGTCCCGTGACCGGTTTCATTGCCGGGCCGAGTCTATACGGGGCGCTTAGAGGGCTTCCAGGTACTCGATGACCTGGCGGGTGAGCTGGGTTGGCGTCGAAGCGCCGGAGGTGACCCCTACGCGCTGCTTTCCCTGCAGCCATTCCAGCTTGATGTCCTTCGCGGTATCCACCAGGTAGGCGGGCTTGTGCGCCAGCTCCTTGACGACTTGCACCAGGCGCTTGGAGTTCGAGCTCCGCTCGCTCCCCACGACGATAACGACGTCGCAGTCCTTGGCGGCCTCGACGGCCGCCTCCTGGCGGTCCTGCGTCGCGCGGCAGATTTCGTTGTAGGCCTCCGCCTGCGGGTACTTCTCGCGCACCCGCTTGATCATGGCCGCCGTGTCCCAGATGCTCAGGGTGGTCTGGCAGGTGACCGCGATCTTCTCGTTCGCGA
>JALYYE010000364.1 GCA_030946735.1 Candidatus Dormiibacterota bacterium | reverse complement strand
CGATGGCCGATGCATTCACGACCTGGGCAACGGCGACCACGCCGGCACAGGACCAGTCGCTGCAGACCGCCGCCAAAGAGCAGGACAACCGACAGGGCGTGGCCGACGACATCCTCTCTCACGACCTGGGCGTGCCCTTGCCGACGGCCGCGCCCTCCTAGTCATCCCGGCGACCTCGTGCCGTGTAACGGATTTCGCCCTGGTGCGTTTTACCGGCGATGAAAGCCTCTCTCCGGCGGCGCCAGGCGGTCTGCGGCTTCGCTCTTCTCGCCCTGGCCGCCTGCGGAGGGCCTTCGGCCGGCGTGAGTCCCACGTCCGCCAGCGCGAGCCCGACACCGAGCCCATCGCAGCTTTCCCCTACGGTTGGGCCCGGCTTCGGGACGATCGCCTTCGATGCGGCCCGACAACGTGTGGTTCTATTCGGCGGCCCGCCGGCAGCAAGTCATACGTGGACGTGGGACGGCACCACGTGGGTGCGGCAACAGCCTGCGACCGAGCCGCCCATTGAGTCGCCCAAGACGATGGCAGCCGCCGGATTGCCCATGGCGTACGACGAGGTTCACCGCACCGTTGTCCTGCTGATCGCGCACCCCGCCGGGGCCGACGGTCCGCCGCCAGTGCCACCTGACACCTGGACCTGGGATGGCACGACATGGACCAGGCAAGCGATTTCCCTCCCTCCGTCGGCTAGTGGCAGCATGGTCTACAGTGGCGGGTCCAAGCGTATCTTGCTTCTCGGGGCGGTAACCAGCAACTACCAGACCACGCCCCACATGTGGAGTTGGACGGGGACAAGCTGGGAAGAGATTCACGCCGCTCAGTTACCGCCAAGTCTTGGTCCCATGGCATACGATGCGGCGCGCGGACAGGTTGTCATGCTGCTTCCGAGCGCTACCGAAAATCCCCCCGCCCACGGGACGGACACCTGGACGTGGGACGGGCTCAGCTGGACACAGCGCCATCCGGCCGCATCCCCACCGGCCAGCACCGGCGGCCCCACAGCGATCGCGTACGACGCCGACCGGCGCAACGTTGTGTTGTTCGGCGGGCTCTTTCTTGCGAGCAAAGCGCTGGATCAGACCTGGACTTGGGACGGGATCACCTGGGCTCAGAAGCAGCCGGCAACCAGTCCGCCCGCGCGCTGGAACCATGCCATGGCTTACGACGCCGCCACCCACAGCGTGGTGTTGACCGGGGGTGCCGGGTCCCTTCCTGAAGGCAGCTTTCCCGCCCTTACCGACACATGGACCTGGGATGGCGCGACCTGGACGCGACGCTGAAGCGCTAGAACCTGCCATAAACCGGGAGCGCGGCGCCGGTAATGGCTAACGCGGCATCGCTGCAGAGGTAAGCGATAACGGCAGCGATCTCGGCGGGAGCGACCGCCTTCTGCATCGCCTTGTCGGGCAGCGCCTGCCGGTTCGCCGGCGTGTCGATGATCGCGGGGACAACCACGTTCACGCGCACGCCTGACGCCTTCAGCTCGGCGGCCAGCACCTCGGTCAGCTTGATCACGCCGGCTTTGGCGACGGCGTATGTGGCGGCGCCCGGCTCAGCCACCAGTGCCGACCGCGAGGAGACGTTGACGATGCCGCCCCCACCGGGAACGCCTTGATCCATGCGACGGGCCGCGGCTCGGCACGACCACCAGGCGGTACCGAGATTCAGGTCCATCATGAAGCTGAAGTCGTCAGGCGTTGAGTCGACGACTTTCCCGGCGCGATAACCACCAGTCGCGTTGACAACCCATCGCGGAACGCCGACGCGGTCGATCCGCTCCCAGAGGTCGTCGACCTCGAGCCGCGACGTCAGGTCCGCCGTATCGCCCGTGACGACGCCAGGGTACTTCGACGCCAGTTGCGAGACCTCCGCGCGCGAACGCGCGACCGCGATGACCCGATCGCCACGATTCGCGAAAGCGTCGACGATGGCGCTGCCCAGTCCGCCCGTGGCTCCCATGATGACGGCAAGGTCCGGCATGTTCAGGGGTGCTCCAGCTGGTAGCGGAGGAACAGATGGGATTCGTGGCGCCGAACACTGAGCAGCCGGCTCCGTTTCGGCGTCCGGCCGAAATCCACACCGCGGATCAGTCCGAAGGATTGGTCGCTCTGGCCCTCGAGGACGGGCGATACCGTCAGGAACAGCTCATCGATGCGGCTGCGGGCGACCAGCTGGCCGAAAAGTTGCGGGCCGCCTTCGGTCAGGATGGTCCGATGGCCCTCAGCCTTCAGCATCGCGAAGATTTGATCGACGGTGATGCTCTCGCCGTCTGAAATGGGGCGGACGTCACTAGCCTTCGGAAGCGCCTTGCCCAAGCGCGGGGCCGCGGCCGCGGTGGTGAGGACCAGCGCTCCGACCTGGAGCGCCCGGTTGGCTGGATCCAGCTCACCGCGCGCGGTGACAATCACGAGCCTCGGCGTTTTCTGGCGATTGAGTGATTGGCGCAGTGCCGCGAAAGCCTCAGTAGCGGCTGGAAAGATGTATTCAGGCGTCCACAGCGCCTTTCCACCTTCGGCGCGAACCGTGCCGGCGCCAACCAGCACGGCGTCGGCGACGGCGCGCAGCAGCCCCATCACGAAGCGATCCGCCTCGTTGCGTCCGCTGATGATCCCACCAGACGGCGCCTTGCCACTCTCAAGCGCCACGATCCCATCGATGGAGCTGACGAAGTTGGCGTACACCCGACCTTCCGGGATCGCCAATCCGCCGTCATAGAGTTCGGCGAGCAGGGGCGGTAATGAACCCTCGGGAAGGTCTGGCGCCTCGAACAGCCGGTCAAGCGGCTTCAGGAAAAATGCCCATTGGCGCCGGATCGGGCGATGTTCAAGAACTCCTCTCGAAGCTGCGGGTTGGACTCGTAATTCCCGCGCCAGAACGTGGTTCGCGTCGTCGACTCGGATTCCCGGACGCCCCGCATTTGGGTGCAGAGATGGGTCGCCTCGAGGTAGACGGCGACGCCGTGGGCCTGCATGATGCGCGAAAGCGACTCCGTGATCTCCCGACCCACCCGCTCCTGAACCGTGAACCGCCGGGCGAAGAGGCGCACCAGCCGGGTCAGCTTGGAGATGCCGATGATGTGCTCATGGGCAACGTAGCCGACGAAGGCGTGGCCAAAGAAGGGAAAAGCGTGGTGCTCGCAGAGCGCATAAAAGGGAATCGGACCTTCCACGACCTGGCTGAGCTCACAGTCGGCACCGCCTTCGCATTCCGTGGGGAACGCGGTCACCAGCTTGGCATCGCCCTCGTAGCCCTCTGTCGAATCGAACATCGCGCGCAGATAGCGGATCGGCGTCTTTGCGGTGCCCGGGGTGTTTAGCGGCATGCCTAGTGCCTGAAGGATCTCGCTGATATAGCCCTCGAACCGTTTCCAGTCGGCCTCGCTGATGCGCCGGGGCGTGACCCGCTCCCAGTCGCGACCCTCGAGGTCGTCGTCACGCAGGTCACCGATCATCGGGCCAGCCTCTCGTTCAGCCATTAGTTCGGTTGCAGTGTATCTTCCGACCGGCGAACTTCGATCTGCCCATTTTGTATTCGGGTCTCGTAGCGCACCTGGCTGATGGTGGCGGGTCCACCCTTGACCTGGCCACTACAGATATCGAAGCGCGAGCCATGCCACGGACATTGCACGAGGTTCCCGTTGAGCTCCCCTTCTACAAGCGGGCCACCGGCGTGCGAGCAGGTCTCGCTGATAGCACACACGGTGTCGCCCTTCTTGTAGAGAAGGATCGGGGTGTCGCCCGCCATCGCTTTGACCAGCACGCCGTCCGTGAGCTGGCCCTCGAGCAGCACCTTGGTGAATTTGGTTGGCACCTCCTGCCAGGCGTGATGGTTGACACCGGTGCCGATCGAGAACACCATCTCGCCGCCCAGGAAGGCCGCAGCCAGCAGCACCAGGTAGCCGGCGTATGCCAGGAGGATCGCCAGCCCGCGGCTGCCCCCGGTCACCCGGAGAATGAAGGAAACAAGGTAGAGAAGTACGACGACCGTGTTCAGCAGGCCGTGGGCGATACCGACCCGGCGCTCGCGCCCGACTGTGTCGCTCCAGTCCGTGTAGCCGGAGACGGCGGACGCCAGCGCGGCGAGTAGTCCGATGAAGATCGTAACGTCGGCAGCCGAAACCCAGCCATGACTGCGTTCGATCAGATAGCTCAGGTCGAAGAGGATCGCGATCGTCCACGCCCCGATGGGGATGTCGGTGAGGACCGGGTGTAGGGGGTGGCCCAGCCAGGTGCCATTGAAGAAGGTCTTGAGGGATCGCCCGGGGTTACCGAGGAGCTTGTAGCTGCCCGCGACAACTTTTTGGACTACATCGGCGACCGGCTCCAGCCAGCGCTGCCGGTCGATGAAACGGTTCACGACATGATTGAGCATCGGCGTCTCCTTTCCCCGCGTCGGGCCCTGCTGAGAATCGTATGCGTTTTGACCAAAAGGGGGACGACAGCCGCCCTGCCAACGAAGAAGATCCATGCATTAAGCGCGTTTCTGTTCTGTGACCCTGACGGTGACCGGAACCGATGCCCTGCTGCTGCCCAGCCTCGGGCTGATGGTCTTGAGTGGCTGGTTAGTGGTCATCTGGGGATTCGACCTTGCCGAGTGGACGGTCTACGCCTTGATCGTCGCCGGCGGGGTTGAGCTGCTATTTCATCCAGGCGCATTGTCAGGCGCGGGCCCCGGGCTGATGATCGCCGGCTTCCTTCTGGTCGGCGCCGGTCTCGGCCTGCGGCGGCTGACCATCCACCAGCTCTCGAAACTCCGAGCAGCTGGCCGCTTCCGCGAACTGAACTGGCGGGAGGTGGCTGCGCTATTGCTGTGGATCGCTGGAGCCGGCTGTGCGATGACGGTGATTCATCCCGTTTTTGGCGTCGCGCTCGTTGCCGGCGTCGCTATATGGCTGGGGTTTGCGTTAAGGCCTGAAGCCCGGGAAGTCCGCACCCACATCAGCATCGAGATCCGGTGCGATCCGGAAACTGCATTCTCAGTGGTTGGCAACCCGAGAAAGAGTAGCCTCTATACCGACGATCTCGAGATTGACGCCCCAGCCGATAAGCAGGTCGGCCCCGGCTACCGCTACCGCTGGCGGCTGCGCCTCAAAGATGGATACGTTTTCGAGGACGAAGGGGAAGTTATCGAGTACCAACCTGGCCACCGCATCAAGGAACGCAGCCTTCGCCATCCGCCATCGTCTGGCACATGCACGGTCGAGCTTGCCCCCGGCGGGACTCGGGTCATCTACGACTACGAAGGTATGCTGAGCGTCCCCCAAGCCCTTCTCGGGCTCAGGCCGGCCGTGGTCACCACGTTGACGGCGACAAGACAACGTATCTGCGCCGCGCTAAAAGAGTTGCTGGAGGAGCCCGCCGCCTAGCTGGATTGCCGATCCAGCCAGCCGGTCAGCCGCCTCCACGCACGGGCGGCCTCACCCTGGTCAACGATGCGGAATCGCACCGTGTCGCCTGGACGAGCCTGCGCCAGCAAGGGGAGGTCAGCGCTGACGACGGTCGCGATCACCGGGTAGCCGCCGGTCGACTGGTGATCGACGTGGAGGACGATCAATCCGCCTGACGGCGTAACCTGGATCGCGCCCGCCGTCATCGGCATGGTCAGGATTTCCTGAGGCTGCAAGCGCAGCGCGGGTGTCTCCAGGCGCAGGCCCATGCGGTCGATCTGGGGCGTGACGCGGCAGGCCGTTGCGCTGAGCCGCTGAAGCGCGTCCGCCCCGAATCCATCATCATGCGGGCCGGCGATGACACGCACCTCCCATGGCCCGTGTGCAGGGGGGCGATGGGATTCCGGCCATGGCGCAGATATCGGTTCGAGCTCGGCCATCCATCCGGTGGCAAGTGCATCGCCTTTCGCGAGCGGCCGCCCGAAGCCCCCGCCGAATGCCCCCCGCTGGCAGAAGGAGCGGCTGCCGAGCACCAGCGGAACGTCAATCCCGCCCCGAATCGCAACGTAGGTTCGTAGCCCTGAGGCAATTGCTCCCACCGCGAGGCTCGAGCCGCGCGCGATGGGCACCGCTTGCCAATTTGCGACCCCGGCCGACTGACCACCCGTCACCGCAACGACGGCATCGGCTTCGAATCGGAGCGTGGGACCCGCGGCCGTGCATTCGAGCAGCGCGGCGTCTTCATGATTGCCAACGATTCGATTGGCGACCGCAGCCGCGAACCAGTCGGCCGCCCCACCCGACGGAATTCCGAATCGCTCCAGGCCTGGGCGTCCGCGATCCTGGATGGTGGTCCAGCGGCCGGCCTCGACGACCTCGATCACGACGTCGTTATAAAGCTCAGCCGGTCAGATCAGGGAGCCTGCGTGCAACACCATTCCGGCAGGGCGTTGACCGGGGGGCCGAGCGTGAGCGGAGTCTGGGCGCTGCCATCTACCTTGATCACATAGACCTCGATCCGGTTGCCGATGGTCGTGCTGAAGGCCACCTGTGACCCATCCGGCGACCAGCTCGGGGTGGCGTCAATAGCGAGCCCGTTATTGGTGAGACGAACCACGTTGGAACCATCGGCATTCATGACATAAATCGCCGCCGTGAAGTTCCGTTGGGCCGTCGTGAAAGCAATCCTGGACCCGTCCGGCGCCCAGGCCGGCGTTACGTCGGAGGTGGTATCGCTTGTCAGGCGGCGGACGTTTGTGCCATCGGCGTTCATGACCCAGATCTGCGGGGCTCCGCTCAAGGTGCTGCTAAACGCGATCAGGGATCCGCTTGGTGACCAGGCCGGACTCGTATCGGCCGCGCGATCGCTCGTCAACCGTTTCGCATTTGTCCCGTCGGCGTTGACCACCCAGATCTGAAGATTCCCGCTCTGGGTGCTCGAGTACGCGATCCGCTGTCCGTCCGGCGACCACGACGGCGTGACACTCGCATCGCTGCCACTCGGGGTCACCCGCTTGGCGTTCGTGCCGTCCGCGTTCATTACCCAGATCTGCCATCCTGAACTCCGATTGCTGACGAAGGCGATCCTCGTCCCGTCTGGCGAAAACGCCGGGTTGGTATCGACGGCTGGATTGGTGGTAAGCCGGACTTGACCTGTTCCATCCGGGTTCATCGCGTAGATCTCGTAGTTGCCGTCCCGGTTGCTACTGAAAACGATTCTGTTGTTTTGGACGGCCTGAACGAGGGCTAAAGATGTACTGCCGGTAAAGTTCGCGTCGCCAGAGTAGACGGCGGCCAATGAATCGTGGCCGATCGGAAGGCCGCTCGTGACGATACTCGCCTTTCCGCTCGCATCCAGCGGCGCGCTGCCGATGGTCGCCGTGCCCAACAGGAAGGAGACGGATCCTTCGCTTGTCGGGTTGCTCCCGCCCGGTGCGGCAGATGTCACCGTGGCCGTGAGGGTTATCGGACGGTTGACGAAGCTCGGGTTGGGCGTACTCGCCAACGCGGTATTGGTCGGAGCGGGATTGACCTGCTCGCTGAGAGCAGCGGCGCTGGCGACGAAGCGCCCGGTTCCGCTGTAAGTCGCCTGGATGGCATGGGTCCCGACAGCGAGGCCGACCGAGCAGCTCGCCTGATTGCCGCCGAGGGTGACTGCGTTGCAGAGCAGGCTACTGCCGTCCTTGAAGGAGACGCTACCATCGCCCGTCGTCGGGTTGGGCAGGCCGGCGTTCGTGGCGGTGACGGTAGCGGTGAAGGTGACCACAGTTCCATAGGCCGCCGGGTTGGCACTGCTGCTCAGTACCGTTGCAGTGGAGGTCTGGCAGCTCAGCGTGAGCGTCAGGTTGGCAACCGGCGGCGGCACTGGAAAGACAGCGCTTTGCACGACCGTCTGCGCAGGGTTGCCCGGAGCCGTGCAGCCATCTCTGCTGGCCTGCACGATGTAGTAGCCGGTCAGGACGTCCCATCCGAAGCGACCGTCCGCGGTTGTGAGATCGGGATTGTTTCGGTTGGCCGGAGACATCACGGTGTCACCCGCCGGCACCGGCGTGAAGGGCCCGCTGATGCTGTCCGAACGGAGCAGCGTGACCGTGGCGCCCGCCACCGGGTTTCCGGATTCATCGACAACGATGCCACTCGGGTCGATATAGACCGAGAAGGAGAAGGTGCGTCCGCGCGTCGGTGGCGGGCAGACGATCGACACCGTCACCGTGGCCGCACCGGTCAGCGGGGTGAGCGGTGGGATGGTCCCTGTGTAGATGCCGCTGCTGAGCGGCGTCTCGGTGAGTGAGTAGCTGCGTGTCTCCTGGGCATGGGTCTGGCTATTGGTCGCCGCGATCGTGACGTCAGCGCCACCGTCGGTGCATCCATGCGTCGTCAGCGTGTTGCTCACGCGCCCGTCGAGAACGAGCGTCCCGTCCGGGTTGATGCTGTGGTGGCTGAGGGAGGTATCGCTGGGGATCCGTACCACCGAGTGCAGCTGCACATCGGCTTGCACGGTCGCCCCGTTGACCAGGTTGAACGGACCCACGGCTGCTTGGGCGAGTCCGCCTGCCGGCGGCGACACCGTGACTGTGTAGGTCCCGTCGGAAAGGCCCGCAACGGAGTACATTCCGGCACCGTTAGTGTTGGTGATGTGGCAGGCCCCCGTACTGTCGCAGACCTGGATGGAGGCGCCGGCGACCGGGTTCGGGGTCGTGGAGTCGTCGCGTACCGTACCCTGGAGCGTCCCACCCGTCGGCGCCGCGCCATTGCGGACCGGGAAGACATAGTGGCCCCGGATCGGTGAGTTGGCGCTGCCCTGAACCAGGGAATTCGATCCGCCGTCGAGCAGCGCACCGTTGATCGCCGA
>JALYYE010000355.1 GCA_030946735.1 Candidatus Dormiibacterota bacterium | reverse complement strand
CCTCGAGCCCGGTGTGATCCTGGTCGAGGATTCGGCGTGCTTCGACGACGTCGAACTGGTCGACGGTGCGCTTGTCCCACGGCATGTCGAGCATCCAGTCCAGGTAGTTGCGAATCCACCCGGCCTCGGGGTTCTGCTCGCTGGTCCGCTCGAAGCGGTCGAGCTCCCGCTCGACTTCCTTGCGGACGGCCTCGGGCATGCCGGCCTCTTCGATCCTCTTGCGATACTCGGCGGCCACGTCGCCGTCGCCCTCGCCAAGTTCTTTCTTTATGGCCTCCATTTGCTGGCGGAGGAGGAACTCACGTTGCCGTTTCTCCATACCCTCCTGCACATCGCTGCGGATCTTGTCCTTCAGCGAGGCGTCGGCCAGAATCTCACGGGTCCAGTCGATCAGTTTCTTGAGCCGCTGCTCGACGTCGAGCGTGTCCAGGATATCGACCTTGCGCTCGAGCGAGAGGTCCGGGGAATAGCCGGCCAGGTCGGCGAGCTGGCTCGGCCGGTCGATTCCGCGGACCATTTGCACAACCTCGCTGGCGCCCCGGAGCTCGAGCAAGGTCTCGATGACCGCCTTGTACTCGCGGGCAAGGACGTGCGACGTCTCGGTCAGCGGATTGACGTCCTCGGCCGGTTGGGCCAGGACGCGCAAGGCGGTGCCGGTCCCAGCGGCCGCACTGCCGACAGTGGCCCGATAGAGGCCCTGCAGGATCGCCACCTCGATGCCGTTGGGCAGCTTTCGGGAATCTTCGAGCTTGGCGACGGTCCCGAAATTGGCGAAGCGGCCTTCGACTCGCGGAACGAGCAGCACGAGACCGTCGCCCTCGCGTGCGGCGGCGACAGCGGCCTTCGCCTCCTCCCGTTCCAGCGGAACCGTGACGACCATATTCGGCAGCACGACCCCGTTGTTCAAGGGGAGCAGCGGAATGAAATCAGTCTTTAGTTCAGGCATTTGCTTCTCCTTGTGGTCTCGTCAGGAACAACCCGCGAGACGTTAGGTTTATGCCCAAATTGGTGCGGGCCAAACGGCACGCCGGGCGGGCTGTTCAGCTCGCGGTTGTGGTATTCGGGCCGCCGGCGGCCCCGACCAGGGGGCGGACGACGGCCTCAATGGCGGCGGCAACCAGCTCTGGCGGCCGGGCGGCGTCGATGAGCCTGAGCTTGCCATGATCTCGGTAATAGCCGATCAGGGGCGCCGTCTGGTCGAGAAAGACGTCGATTCGGTGGTCGGCGATCTCGGGGCGGTCATCCTGGCGGTGGCGGTGGCCAAGCCGGTCCAGCAGTGATTGCCGGTCAACCTGCAGGTAAAGGACCGCGTCCAGGGGACGCTGGAGCTCGGTGAGCATCGTGTCCAGGGCTTGCGCTTGCGGCACCGTTCGGGGAAAGCCGTCGAGGATGAAGCCCGCTTCGGTGTCAGGTTCGGACAGGCGGTGCCGGATGATGTCGACCACCAACTGGTCCGGAACCAGCTCGCCGCGGTCGAGGTAAGAGCGAACGCGCTGCCCCTGCGGGGTCCCGGCGTCGACTTGCGCCCGCAAGATGTCGCCGGTGGCGATCGCGGGGATCCGGTATTTTTCCGTAAGCCGGGCAGCCTGTGTCCCTTTGCCCGATCCGGGGGGTCCAAGCAGCACCAGATCCAGCGGCATAGCTACTTGCACGGAAAGCCGATCGGCTCGGCATAGGCGGCGGTGGCGGCGGCCTGGCTGATATAGCCATCGTGCGCCATTTGGCCGAGAACGTTGAACTGCCGAGCGCGGGCAGCGCATGCATTGCGGTACAGGTCGTACCAGGATGGTGACTGGGGGAGGCCGGCGAGCATCGATGCCCGGGCGAGGTCGAGCTGGGCCGGCGGACGGTGGAAATAGACGGCGGACGCCTGGCCGATCCCGTAGGCGCCGTGCCCGTAGTAGACGGCGTTGAAGTAGTTCTCGAGAATGGTGTGTTTGTCGAAACGCGCCTCAACCTTCAAGGCGAGCAGGAGATTCTCCGGCTTGCGCCACCCGTCATCGTCGTTGTTCATGTAGACCACTTTCATCAGCTGCTGGCTCAGGGTGCTGCCACCCTGCAGCGCCCGGCGACGATAAAGGTCGGTCAGGACCGCGCGTATGAGTCCCTGGGTATCGATGCCGCTGTGCTGGTAAAAGCGCTCATCCTCGATGGCGATCAGGGCCTCGCTGAGTTGGTCCGGAATTTCGTTGAGGTGTACCCGGTTCCCACCGTGCGCCTTGAGGATGGCGTCGACCCGCTTCGGCATGTCGTCGACGGCAGGGGTTACCAGCAGCCCGACGCCGGTGGCGATCCCGCCCAGCGCCGGCAATCCCAGGGCCAGCGCGACGATCGCGGCAACCACCCGCTGCCGTCTCGCCGTTGGAGGGCCCCCCATTGCGCGACGATTCTAGTTGCGCGCTGCGCCGTACCCGCAGTGCTGCGACCCCCTCGTGACCCGCCGTCCACGAGGTGGGCCTGAATTGCCCGCAGCCAGCAGTAAAATAATGAGGTGGAGGCAGGATCGGGCAGGATGAACGATCGGAAAGGGACCTGGAAGGTTAAGGCCGGGCTGGCCGAGATGCTCAAAGGTGGCGTCATCATGGACGTCGTTACCGCCGAGCAGGCCAAGGTGGCCGAGGATGCAGGGGCGGTTGCCGTGATGGCCCTGGAGCGGGTGCCCGCGGACATTCGCCGCGAGGGCGGAGTGGCCCGCATGAGCGATCCAGGCCTGATCACCGCGATCATCGAGGCGGTCACCATCCCGGTGATGGCGAAGTGCCGCATCGGCCATTTCGTCGAGGCCCAGATCCTCGAATCGCTTGGCGTCGACTATATCGACGAGAGCGAGGTCCTGACGCCGGCCGATGAGGAACATCACATCAACAAGCATGTTTTCAAGATCCCGTTTGTCTGCGGCTGCCGCGATCTTGGTGAGGCATTACGCCGGATTACCGAAGGCGCCGCCATGATCCGTACCAAGGGTGAGGCCGGCACCGGCAATGTGGTCGAGGCGGTCCGGCATATGCGAGCGGTGACGGGCGCGATCCGCAGGCTGCACGGGGCCGGCCCCGAGGAACTGGTGATGGAGGCCAAGCGGATCGGCGCACCGGCAGACCTACTCGAAGAGACGGCGCGGCTCGGCCGCCTCCCCGTCGTCAATTTTGCGGCGGGGGGCATTGCCACGCCGGCCGACGCTGCCCTGATGATGCAGCTGGGTTGCGATGGGATCTTCGTTGGCTCGGGCATCTTCAAAGCAGAAAATCCATCTGCTCGTGCCAAGGCCATTGTGGCGGCGACCACGTATTTCGACCGGCCCGACATCCTGGCCGATGCGTCCAAGAGCCTCGGTAAAGCCATGCGGGGGTTGGAGATTGGGGGGATTCCCCAGGAGGAACTGCTCGCCGGCAGAGGCTGGTGAGCGTGCCACGCCGCCGCGTCGGCGTCCTTGCGCTGCAGGGGGATTTTCGTGAACACCTGGCGGCGCTGCGCGCCTGCGAAGTCGAGGGCGTTCCGATCCGCCTCGCCAGTGACCTGGAGGCGGTGGACGCCCTTATCCTGCCGGGTGGTGAGAGCACGACGATGTCGCGCCTGATGGAGCCCGCACTCAAGTTATCGATCCAGCGGCGCACCGCGGCCGGCATGCCGGTGATGGGTACTTGCGCCGGCATGATCCTGATGGCGCGCGAGATCCAGGACGGCCGGCCGGATCAGGAACCGCTAAAGCTGATGGACATCGCGGTCCGACGCAACGCCTACGGACGGCAGATCGACAGCTTCGAATCCGAAGTGTCGTCGTCGGCTACCGGAGGATCGGCCCCGGCGGTCTTCATCCGCGCCCCGCAGCTTGCGGACCGTGCGGCGGACGTCGAGGAACTGGCCCGGCACGGGGACCACACCGTGGCGGTCAGGCAGGGCAACCGGTTGGCGCTCGCCTTCCATCCGGAGCTGACGCCGGATCGCCGCTGGCATCAGTTCTTCTTGTCGCTCGACGGTGAACTCCGATGACGCTCAAGGTCCGGCCGGCGCAGCTCAAGGACCTCGCGGCCATCGAGGCCCTCTACCGGCAGCAGGTTCGGGAGGCGGAGCGCACGCCGCTCAAGCGCCAGTTCGCTTCGACCCGACTGTGGTTCCTCTTGAACAGCACGTTTTCGTCAATCCTGCCCATCACCTCGACCGCCGACTACGTCTACGTGATGGAAGACCCGCGCCGGCATTCGATCCAGGGATTCATCCAGGCGGAGACCGCGGCGCTGGGCCCGAATGCCTGGCAGATCTTGAACCTCTGCCTCAGCCCCGACCTCGACCGTTTCACCGATGGCACCGCGCTGCTCGATCATCTTTTCAATGAAGGCCTGAATCGCGGCGTGACGAAATTCGTGGTGCGAGTACCGGTAGACGACCCGGTGGCGGAGCTCTTCAAGGCCCGCGGATTCACGGCGTATGCCACCGAGCATGCCCTCCTCAGTGAAACGACCGAGCCGCGGGCGGTGCCGGCGCTGCCGGGCTGGCGGCCGATGCGCCGTGACGATGAGCTCGGTCTCTACCTTCTCTATTGCGCCACCACGCCCAAGTCCGTGGCGGCGGTCGAGGCGGCGAACTTCGCGGAGTGGCGCCGAAGCTTCGGGGTCGGGCTTCGGGGCGCCCGAATGCCGCGCCGTGCGGGCCAGCCACGCTTCGTCGTGGAGCGGGTCCAGGTGGTGGCCTGGATGAGCCTGGTGCCCGGCGGCGGGGGCCGTCCGCATACGCTGGGCCTGATGGCGACGGGACAACCGCCGGAGTTATGGCCGGCGCTCCTGCAGCGCTCGCTTGGTTACCTGGCGCAGCATCATCCGGGACCAGTCTGGTGCAGTCTGCGGCATTATGACGAGGCGGGCATCCGGCTGCTCCGTGCCGAGGGCTTCGAGGTGATCGCCTCGCAGACCCTGATGGTGCGCGAGCTACCGCTGAAAATCCCGGCCCGAATGCGGGTAAGACTCAAGGACAAGCGACTGGTACCGCAATATGGCTGAGGCAATGCAGGAACTGAGGCGATCGAACAACGGTCTGACGGACGCCGACCCGGCTGAGCTAGACCTGCTCTTCCAGGCGCTGCCGCCGCATCTCAACCGGGCGGTCAAGCGTCTGGATCACCTGGGGCTGCTGCTGGAGGTGGTGCTCGATCTGGGCCGCGAGCCCGAAGCTCGCTTTCCGGACCACGAGGTCATCCTCGATGACACGCCGGTGACCTCGGAAGACCTCGAGTTCGTGGCCGCGCGCGTGGGCTCCTTCGGTGACGACAACCGGGCCGGCATTGAGCGGACGCTGCATCGGATTTCTGCCATCCGTAATCGCAGCGGCCAGATCGTCGGCCTGACCTGCCGAGTCGGCCGTGCCATCACCGGCACCATTGACATCATCAAGGACATGGTGATCGGCGGCAAGAGCATCCTTCTGCTCGGCCGCCCGGGAATTGGCAAGACGACGATGCTGCGCGAGTGCGCTCGGGTGCTCGCCGACGAAATGAAAAAACGCGTCGTCATCGTTGATACGTCCAATGAGATCGGCGGCGACGGCGACATTCCCCACCCGGGGATTGGGCGCTCGCGGCGGATGCAGGTTCGCACCCCGGCCTTACAACACGCGGTGATGATCGAGGCGGTCGAGAACCACATGCCGCAGGTGATCGTCATCGACGAGATCGGCACCGAGCTCGAAGCGGTGGCGGCGCGCACCATCGCCGAACGCGGTGTGCAGCTGGTCGCGACCGCGCACGGCAACTCGCTGGAGAACCTGCTGGTCAACCCGACGCTCAACGACCTGCTCGGCGGCATCCAGACCGTGACCCTGTCGGACGAAGAGGCGCGACGCCGCGGGACGCAGAAGTCCGTGCTGGAACGCAAGTCGCCCCCGACGTTCGATGTGCTGGTTGAGATTCACGACCGCGATCGCCTGGCCATCCACCAGCCCCTCGCCGAGGTCGTCGATGCCGCGTTGCGCGGCACCCTCAAGTCGCCGCAGATGCGCATACGCGGTGCCGACGGCGCCATCGTCGCCCGCATCGCCGAAGCGGCGCCCATGCGCACGGCGGCCGTCCGCGAGCCACTCGAGGCGCCGCGATCGCGCAGCCTCCACGAGACGGTGTCGGTCTTTCCCTACGGCGTCAGCCGCAACTACCTGGAGCAGGCGATCAACGAGCTCAAGGTGCCAATCCGAGTGCAGAACCACATCGAGGAGGCGGACTTGATCGTTACGCTGAAGAACTATTACCGGCGAAAGGACTCGCCGCTCAAGGAGGCGGAGGCGGATGGCATCCCGATCCAGGTGCTCAAGAGCAACACCATTACCCAGATCAAGAATGCCCTCAGCCGTGTTTACCAACTCGACACACCGGATCCAACCGAGTCGGCGCTGCAGGAAACCCTCGAAGGAA
>JALYYE010000136.1 GCA_030946735.1 Candidatus Dormiibacterota bacterium | reverse complement strand
GGGTCCTTACCTGGGAACGGGCCCTACGGAAGGGCGACGAGTTCGGGCGCGGCCGGCCGGGACTGTTCGCCAGCCGCTGGCAGGCGGTCAGGCCGGAGGACACCGCCAGCCTGATCTACACATCGGGCACCACCGGGCTGCCTAAGGCGGCGATCCTGACCCATCGGAATCTAGTCTGGACGGCGGTCGCCACGCTGCAATGCTTCCGCGGCGACCCCCACGATCGGGTGGTGTCCTATCTGCCGCTGGCGCATGTCCTCGAGCGGGTGGTCAGCGAGTTGCGCCAGCTCTGCACCGGTTGCGAAGTGTATTTCTGCCCGAGCATTGACCAGGTGATGGCGGTCGTTGCCCAGGTCCATCCGACCTACTTCACGTCGGTACCGAGGCTCTGGGAAAAGATCTACGCCGGGATTCGGGCCAAGATGGATAAGGTCAGCGGGCCTCGCCGCATGATCCGGGACTGGGCGTTGCTGATGGGCGCTCTCCGGACGGCGGCGTATGAGCAGCACAGGCCGATGGCCCCCTGGGTGCAGTGGCAGTGGTCGCTGGCAGACCGCCTGGTCTTCGGAAAAATCCGCGAGACGCTCGGCTTCGACAAGGTCGAGGTCTGCATCAGCGGCTCGGCCGCGGTGTCACCTGACATGCTTCGGTTCTTCTACGGCCTCGGCATCGAGATCCTGGAAGGCTATGGCCTGACGGAGACGACGGCGCCTGCATCGTTCAATCGCCCGGGCGATGCGCATTTCGGCACCGTCGGGCTCGCGTTGCCGGGGGTCGAGATTCAAATCGCCGCCGACGGCGAGATCCTGGTCAAGGGGAACAACGTCTTCGGGGGTTATTTCAAGGATCCAAAGACGACCAACGAAACCCTGGTCGACGGCTGGCTGAAAACCGGCGACATCGGCGAGATGGACAAAGACGGCTACCTGCGGATCACCGATCGCAAGAAGGACCTGTTCAAGACATCGGGCGGAAAGTATGTCGCGCCCGGTGCCATGGAAACCCAGCTCAGGAGCCGAAAGGGGATCGCCCAGGCCGTGGTTCTTGGCGACGGCCGGCCTTTCGTGGCGGCGCTCTTTACCCTCGACCGGGATGTTGCCGAGGCCAAGTCCGGGCCCGACGATCCCGGCGCGAAGCGACTCGTGGATGAGGCGGTGCAGGACCTCAACCGCGGTCTCTCGCATCCGGAGCAGATCAAGAAGTGGCGCATTCTGGACACCGACTTCGTGGTGGGCGATGAACTCACGCCGAGCATGAAGGTCAAGCGGAAGCGGATTGCCGAGAAGTATGGCGCCGAGATCGAAGCGATCTACGCGGAAAAGAAGAGCGCCTAGCCCGCAATAACCTCGGCGCGGGTGGGTTGCGCCCTGTGACATGGTCCGCGCGGCGGCGGTGCTGTTTGCGGCGATCGCCTTCGGTTCGACATCGGCCTCGGCGGCCGGCGACACCGGCATCTACCTGCCGGAACAGATGGCGGTCAACCAGCAGGGCCAGCCCGTCATCACGCCCCATCAGGCGGACCGCCTCGTCCACGCCATCTGGATCGCGCGGACGGTCGCCCTCGCGAACCACATCCCGGCGTTGACCAACACGTACGAGACACAGGCGGCCGCCGAGTTCGACGACAACGCCGACAGGGCCATCTACGGAGTTCCGGGGACGATCAGTGGGACGACCATCATCCTGGCGCGGCAGATGACATTCCCGGCGACCTTCATGGCCGTGGTGACAACCAATGCGCCGGGCCGAAAGAGTCGACGAGAGGGGATCGTCATGAGCAGGCCGAACGCCGAGGCTCCCTGGAAGCTGGCGATTGACACCGTGTTTTACGCCGGCGCTGATGATCTCGCTCCCCTGGTGGGTCTCGATGGCTACGCGTTGCCTCCAGCGGGACCGCTTGGCATGAAAGAGGCCGACTCGCAAGACTTTTACGCCGCCGGCCTGACCGACGGATCGGAGCTTGCCTGCTACGCCGTGCGCTCAGCGCGGACCACCATTAAGTCATGGTGGCACCCGCAGCATGTGACGAGGTCGGAGTACCTCCCGCCTGGCTACTACACAACAACGGCTGGTCATCGGGTGTGGCAAGCGTGCGCGCTGGTGCCGACATACCAGAGCGGTTTGGACAGTCGATTGCTGGGAGAGCTGGACGGCACGGTCTTATTGAGTGGATCGACGGAGCCGCCACCGTGGCTCGGGATCGGTCTCGGCGGCATTGCCGTGGTGGCGGCCGCTTACGCCCTCATGGTTTACCTGCGTCCGAGCCTCGCCCAGGCGACGGGTCCGACGTCCAGCATCCCACTGGCTAGCGCAGCCACACCTCGCCGTATCACGATGAGGGCGCTGCAGCTGCAGACCACACTCCTGGGCCTGCTCGTCCTGGCGATCGAAGCGGCGATCCTTGTCGAGATCATCCGCTCGCTGGCGGAGGCGCGCCTCGAGCTCGGGCTGGCGGTCCTCGGCCTGGCGATCGTGTGGGTTCTGGTTCTCCTCCCGCCCTGGTTGCGACGAGAACGCGCCACAGCCAGCCTCCTGATCCCGGCCTCGCCACACGCGGTTTGGGCTGCACTTGCCGATCGGACGGTCGGCCTCGAGTCCGAGATGGTCTCCGTGGAACGGACGTCCACCGGGCCGGTTGGTATCGGCAGCACGTATCGGGAGGTCCAGCAGCTCCAGAACGGGCCGCTGGTCGAATTCGCCTCGGTCCTGACCGCGTATGAACCCGGTCGGGAGATGGCGGTGGACTATCCACAGCTCTGGCACCCGCAAGCCCACCGCTTTGTCCTAACCCCTGAGGGTGAGGGGACCCTGGTGACCAGCACGCACGAGCTGACGATCAGTCCGATGGTCGCGATCATGGGAGGGATCTTCTTCAGGAAGCAGCGTCGGCAGCCGTCGGAACGCAACCGCCGGCAGTGGGTGCGCCAGCTGCACGAGCGCGTCACCGGGACGGAAGCGGCGACAGCCGAGGTGAGGCCACCTTCCGGCGGCCGGGGCATCTCGTCGGGGCTGCGTGTAGGACTCGTCCTGATGGCCGTCACGGGGCTCTTGAGCCTCGGCGGCTACGCGCTTCTCTTCGGGGCAACGCTCGGGGCGATGATCATGGCCATTCTGCTCATCCATGAGCTCGGTCACTTCGCCGAGGCTCGACGGACCGGTTTGCCGGTTCGCCTGCCCTTCTTCATTCCCTTCATTGGCGCGGCGGTCACCCTGCGGAAGGTGCCGGGCGACGCTGCCACCCACGCGCGGATCGCGCTCGCCGGACCGCTGATCGGGACGCTCGCCGTCGCGGCGGCCTGCCTCGCGGCAGCGGTGACGAACTCGCAGTCGGTCATCCTCTTTGCCCAGCTGGGCGCGCTCATCAACCTGGTTAACCTGATTCCGATGGGCATCCTCGACGGTGGATCAATCCTCGCGCCAATCTCCCGGTGGATCTCTGTCTTCGGAATGTTGCTCGCAATCCTGCTCAGCGGCTGGCTCACTCTCGTCGGTCAGTTCAGTCCATTCCTGCTCGTGCTCGCCGGACTGACGGCGTTCGTCGTCGTCAATCGATTCCGCCAGCACCGCACACCCTACTACCGCAGTGTCCCCCGAAGGGCGCAGTTCGTCATCGGTGCGATCTGGTTCGCGGCGTTCTGCTACCTCGTCTTCGCTGAGTTCGCTGCGACGGAAGGTCTCCTGCTGTCCTGACGGCAAGCCACAGCACCGCCTCAGCGCATCCGCAGGTACGGGTTCCCCAAACGCTCGGCGCCGATCGTGGAGTTGGGGCCGTGGCCCGGATAGACGACGGTATTGTCGGGCAGGGTGAGCAACTGGCCGTGAAGGCTGAGCAACATTTGCTGCGGGCTCGAGCCGGGCAGGTCGACCCGGCCGATCTTTCCGGCGA
>JALYYE010000286.1 GCA_030946735.1 Candidatus Dormiibacterota bacterium | reverse complement strand
TCTCAAAGACCTTTCCAACGACATCGCGACGCTGGTGGAGAAAGCCAGCAAGGGCGTGGTCCGGGTTGATGCCCGCAGGGGCCGGGCGGGTACCGGCATCGTCTGGGACAGCGGCCTCGTCCTGACGGCAAATCACGTCGTCGAGCAGGAGGACGACATCGAGGTGGTCGTCGATGACAAGAGCACCAAGGCGACGCTGGTGGGGCGCGACCCGGCAACCGACCTGGCGCTGCTCAAGGTCGATGGCCTCTCCGCCCCAGCGCTGCCGCGTGCGACGGTCGAGGAGCTCAAGCCCGGGCACATCGTGCTGGCCATCGGGCGGCCGGGCAGCCTCAAGGCCACCTTTGGCACGATCAGCGCCGTCTCATCGTCCTGGCGCGGATGGCGCGGCAGCGAGATCGAGCACCTGATACAGACCAACGCGCCGCTCTACCCCGGGTTCAGTGGCGGTCCCCTGGTCGACGTCGACGGTCGCGTGGTCGGCATGAACAGCTGGGTCTTTGGTCGCGGGGACGGCCGGGCGATCGCAATGGACGTGGCCGAGCGCGTCGTGGGCAGCCTGCGGTCTGAGGGCCGGATCAAGCGGCCGTACCTGGGGATCGGCACCCAGGAAGTGCCCCTGCCCGAGGCCGTCAAGGGACGGGTCAACCAGGAGAGCGGCTTGCTCATCGTGGCGGTCGAGCCGCAGAGTCCCGCGGACAAGGCCGGCCTGATGCAGGGCGACACCCTGGTCGCCCTCGACGGAACCGCCACCAAGAGCCTGGAAGACCTGTATTCCGGGCTTCGCAAGATCAAGGTAGGCGCCACCCAGACCGTCAAGGTCGTCCGCGCCGGCGAGCTCAAGGAGATCCCGGTCACTGTCGGCGAAGCCGGCCGCTAGCGTCCCGGAGGCTACCGCTTGCCCTCCCCCACGAACGGGGGAGGGTATTCAGCACGTATTCGTACAGCCTGGGCGGTGAGGGAAAGATATAGCGCTGGCCTGACTTATCCCTGTAGGTGCGGGAGATCCCGCAACGGTGACCAGAATGGCAAGCAACCGCCGTCTCCTCATGGTGCTCACCGGGTGGGCAGGTTTCTCCCTGTTCTTCGCGGCCTGGCTGTTCTTCCACTGGGGTGGCACCACAGGCACACGCCGCTTCGACGACATCGGGGAAACGCTGACGGCGCTGGTCGCTGCCGCAGCCTGCGGGTTCGCGGCCTGGCGCCACCAGGGACGAACGCGGATTGCCTGGGGACTGATCGGCGCCTCCGCGCTGTCCTGGGGTCTCGGCCAAGCGGTCTGGTCCTTCTACGAGCTGGTCCGAGGGCAGCAGGTTCCGTTCCCATCGTTCGCCGATCTCGGCTACCTTGCCGCCGTGCCGTTGGCGGTCGCCGGCGTGCTGTGCTTCCCCTCCGCACCCAGCCGGGCCACCTCCTTGCTGAGGACCATCCTGGACGCGATCCTGGTTGCCGCTTCGCTCTTCATCATCAGCTGGGCGACCGTGCTGGGCACCGTCTACCGAGCCGGCTCCGGTGGTTTGACGGCTCAGATGATTGGCCTCGCCTACCCCGCCGGCGACATCGTCATCGCGACCATTGTGCTGATCGTGGCCTCCAGGGCGCAGCGCGCCAATCGGCTGCCCTTTCTCCTGCTGGCCGGCGGTCTTATCGCCAACCTGCTCTCCGACAGCGCCTTTGCCTACCTGACCACCACCAATACCTATGGAAGCGGCACGCCCACAGATACGGGCTGGGCTGCCGGCTACCTGCTGATCGCGATCGCCAGCCTGTGGGCGGTCAGGACGCGGGCGGCCACCGCGACTGCAAACGATGGGACCACGACTCGCGTCTGGCTGGCGCTGCCCTATCTGCCGATCGCGGCGGCGGCGGTCGTGGCCGTCGTGCAGGAAGCGCTGCCCGGACCGCTGGACCCGGTGGTGTTCTGGTCGGTGATGATCGTGGTGGTCGGCGTCGTCCTCCGGCAGTACCTGACGCTGCTGGACAATCAGCTCCTCAACCGCCGGCTGGAGGCAAACGCGGCCGACCTCGCCAAGCGGGAAGAGCATTTTCACTCGCTGGTGCAGAACTCGTCCGACGTCATTACCCTCATTGGCCGCCACGGGTCGATCCGGTATCAGAGCGCCTCAGTCGAGCGGATCCTCGGTTACAGGGAGGACGAGCTGATCGGGAAGCAGTTTGGGGACCTGGTGCACACGGAAGATCGCACCCAGGTGCTTCGGAAGATCGATGAGGCCATCAATATCGTCGCGCCGCCGATCGCCGTCGAGTGCCGGCTACGGCGCGTCGATGACTCGTATTGCCCTGCCGAGGTCACCATCACCAATCTCCTCGAGCTGCCGGCGGTTCGGGGTCTCGTCCTGAATACTCGGGACGTCAGCGAGCGGAAAGCGTTGGAGGAGAAGCTCACCCACCAGGCGTTCCACGATTCGCTCACGAACCTGCCGAACCGCGCCGCCTTCCGCATCGGCCTGGATCATGCCCTGCAGGGAGGCTCCGAGGGGCGGATTGCGGTTCTGTTCCTGGATCTCGACGATTTCAAAGCGGTGAACGATACCCTGGGCCATACCATCGGCGACCAGTTGCTGGTCGCGGTCGGCGCCCGCATCGCCTCCACCTTGCGGCCCGGCGACACCGTCGCCCGCCTGGGCGGTGACGAATTCGCGGTCCTGCTGAAGAAGATGGAGGACGAGCAGATCGCCGGGCGCGTCGCCGAGCGGATCACGCGGCAGCTCGTGCCGCCCTTCGCCATCGGCGGGAAGGAGATCTCCATTCGGGCCAGCATCGGCATCGCCGGCCTGGTCTCGGGCCAGGAGGCGGCGGATGAGCTGATCCGAAACGCGGACGTCGCGATGTACATTGCGAAGGCCAAAGGCAAGGCGCGCTTCGTCCAGTACGAAGCCTCGCTGGCGAACGCGGCCATCGAGCGGATGGAGCTCGAGCACGACCTACGGACCGCGCTTCATGAGAAGCAGTTCTTCCTGCAGTACGAGCCAGTCATCATGCTGGAATCCGGCGCGATCCACAGCGTCGAGGCGCTGGTGCGGTGGAATCATCCACGACGCGGTCTCCTGGCCCCGGCGGATTTCATCGGTGTCGCCGAGCAGAGCGGGCTGATCATCGACCTGGGGCGGTGGGTGCTGCAGCAGGCAACCCGCGACGGTCGGCGCTGGCAGGTGCGCTACCCTTCGGCGTCCCCGCTGCGGATCAGCGTCAATCTCTCCGGGCGGCAGCTGGAGCGACCCGAGCTGATCAAGGACGTGGTCGACGCGGTCGACGCCGCTGGGCTCGACCCTCAAACGTTGATCCTCGAACTAACCGAGAGCGTGCTGCTAGCCGACACCGAACCGGTGGCGCGCACCCTGCAGGAGCTCCGGAGCCTGGGCTTCCGCCTTGCGCTCGACGACTTCGGCACCGGCTACTCGTCGCTCGGCCACCTGCGGGACTTCCCTGTCGACATCCTCAAGATGGACGCCTCGTTCGTTGCCGGCATTGGTCATGGCTTGGCCGACGGCGCCATCCTGCGTGCCGTCATCGGGCTCGCTAACAGCCTGAGCCTGATGACGATCAGCGAGGGGATCGAACGGCAGGAGCAGTTAGCCGCCCTCAACGCAATGGGATGCAACGCTGGCCAGGGTTTTTACTTCTCCAAGCCACTGGAGTACGAGGGCATGGACAGCCTGCTTGCGTCGTGCATCCAGACCGGCACCGGCCGGCAGCTCCCGCCCGCGTGGCGCATGACCGCCTAAGCGGGTCACTTAACATGCACGCCTATGGGTGCCCGCCGGGCGGCCGCACTGGGGGCGCTGCTCGCGATCTCCGGTTGCGACAGTAAACCGCCGACCGAGCCGAGCTTGCCGCCGCCGCACCTCATCAGCGGGGCAGTGTCGGTGGCCGCGGCCTGCACCGCGGATTCCCCGTCAGCTGCGCGTCCCGCTGAGCCCTCACTCGCCACCGACCCTCGTGACCCGCGCCAACTGGTCGTGGGCTGGTTGGAGAGTGCGTCCGGAACGGTCATCGCGGTCAGCCACGACGGTGGCGAAACCTGGGCTCGATCGCCATTGCCGAGTTTGCTGATTTGCGCTGGCGGCCGATACGCGCGCACCAGCGACCCCTGGGTGTCGATCGGCCAGGACGGCGTGACCTACGTTGCCGTCCTTGCCACCCGTCCAGCCGCCCCTGCCGGACTCGCTCGCGACATCGTGGTGACCGTCTCCCGGGATCACGGAGCCAGTTGGGAAACGCCGGTCGTGGTTGAGAGCGCCACGGCGCCGCCAACCCAGCCTGACAAGGAGACAATCCTGGCCGACCCGCGGCGGCCCGCGGGAGCCTACGCGGTCTGGGTCGACTACCGGGTGACGACTGGCATCGAGCCGACGGTCACCCAGGTGATGTTCTCGCGCACCAACGATGGTGGTCGCACCTGGTCGGCTCCGGCCGCCATCTACAGCGGCAATGACGAGGCCCAGCAGAACCAGCTGCTGATGACCGCGGGTGGCGTCCTGCTCGACGTTTTTGTGGAGGCCCCGGCACTGCCGTTCGCGGTGCACCCGCCGCCCCTGCCTGTGAGAATCCGGTTGATGCGCTCCACGGACCAGGGCAAGACCTGGTCGGCACCAGTTGACGCGGCCAGCTTCACCTATACGATCGCCGTGGACCCGGGCACGGGTGCCCCGCTTCGCTTCTCCGGCCAGCACATGAGCGCCGCGTCGGCGGGCAATGCCGTTTACGTCAGCTGGTTCGAGGACCACAACGACTTTTCAACGATCTTTGTCGCCCGGTCTGAAGACGCCGGCGTCCACTGGCGCCAGCCCCAACAGGCCGTGCGTGAGAAGGCCGAGGCCTTTCTCCCCACGCTCGCGGTGGCGGGCGACGCCACCGTCGGATTGCTGTGGTTTGACTTCCGTCATTTCAAGCAAGGCAGTCCGAGGCTCGACACCGACGTCTGGTTCAGCACCTCGCGCGACCGCGGTGTGCACTGGACCGAGCGCCGCGCCGCCGGCCCATTCGACCTCCGTGCCGTGCCTGGCAGTCGCACCGGGCCATTTATTGGCGACTACATGGGCCTGGTCGGGCTGCCCGATGGTTTCGCGGCCACCTTCGTCTTAGGCAAGCCGCTGAGCCGCAACGGCCCGACCGATATTTTCTTCTCGCGGATCGCCGGTTAGGCCGGCTTGAGCCCGAAGAAGTTGGTGCCGATGGCCGTCATCACCAGCTGACCATTCTGATTGCGCATATGACCGCGCCAGCGAACGATCCCCATCGGTCGGCTGTTCGAGCGTCGGGTGGCGAGCACCTCGATCTGCGCGGTCAAGGTGTCGCCCGGCCGCACGGGAGCGGGCCAGTTCAGCTCCTCCATACCCGGAGACCCCAGGCTCGTGGTTTGCGCGATCAGGTTGCGCACCAGCAAGCTCATGAAGAGGGCGCCCGTATGCCAGCCGCTGGCGATCAGCCCGCCATAGATGGTGAAGCTCGCCGCATTGGGATCGGTGTGCATCGGCTGCGGGTCGTACCGCTGCGCAAAACCGATGATGTCCGCCTGGCTGACCTCAACACTGCCGAGGTCGATGAGCTCGCCGACGTGGAAGTCCTCGTAG
>JALYYE010000248.1 GCA_030946735.1 Candidatus Dormiibacterota bacterium | reverse complement strand
CCGATCGGCTCGATGGAGCGCTTCATGGCCTACCTGATCGAGACTTACGCGGGCGCGTTCCCGGTCTGGCTGGCTCCAGTCCAGCTCGCCTTCATCCCGATCGCCGACCGTCACCTCGAGCCCGTCGGCCAGCTTGCCGACCGCTTCCGGCAACGCGACCTGCGGGTCGAGGTCGACGGCCGCAGCGAGCGCATGCAGGCGAAGATTCGCGACGCCCAACTCCAGAAGGTCCCCTACATGGCCGTCGTCGGCGACAAGGAGCTCGAGGCGGGCACGCTCAACATCCGGCGGCGCGAGGGTGGGGACCAGGAGTCGGTTCGGGCGGATGAGTTCCTGGCCCGGCTCGAGCGTGAAGCGCAGCTTCCACTGGAGTGATATACTCGCGCGTGCCAAGAGAGGCTGTCCGAACTCTCACCTCCAGGCCGGTGCCGAAGAGGTCAAGCGGACGAAGATAGCCTCAGGGCTATCTTTTTTATTTTCGAAGGAGGCTTGATCCACGGCATTTAGGGAACTTCGGATCAACGACCAGATCCGCGCCGGCGAAGTCCGCGTCATCGACGATCGCAACGAGCAGTTAGGCGTCCTGCCTATCGACCGCGCTAAAGCGCTGGCGGTCGAGCGGGAGATGGACCTCGTAGAGGTCGCCCCCCAGGCGCAGCCCCCGGTGGCGCGGATCATGGATTACGGCAAGTTCAAATTCGAGAGCATCAAGAAAGAGAAAGATGGGCGCCGCAAGCACAACGTCATCAAGGTCAAGGAAATGAAACTCCGTCCCAAGATCGGCGAGCATGACTTCCAGACAAAGTTCCATGCTGTCAAGTCGTTTCTCGAAGAGGGCGACAAAGTCAAGCTGACGATCATGTTCCGCGGCCGCGAGATGGTGCACCAGGATATCGGCAAGCGGTTGCTGGAGCGGATGGCGCAAGAGCTGAAGCCGATCAGCACCGTGGAGCGGATGCCGTTGCTGGAAGGGCGAAACATGATCATGATCCTGGCTCCGGCAGGCGCTGCGGCAGCCGCTCAGACCGCGGCCCCGCCTCCGCCGCCGGCCCCGGCAGGGAAGAGTTAAAGGAGCGATCGATGCCTAAACTTCGCACGCACCGCGCCTCGGCCAAGCGGTTCCGCATGACCAAGACCGGCAAGATCGTGCGGCCGCATGCGCAGAAGAGCCACCTGCTCGGCCACAAGAGCCCGCGCCGGAAGCGGCAGTACAGCAAGTTGCTGGTGTTGTCGGGCAAGGATGCCAGGCGGTTGCGCCGGGCAGCTCCGTACATGAAGGACCAGACCTGAGATGCCACGCATAAAGCGCAGCGTCCCGGCCCGGCGCCGCCACAAGAAGATCCTCAACCTCGCCAAGGGCTTCCGGATGACACACCGGACACTCTTCCGGCCGGCCAATGAAGCCGTCATGCACGCCCTCGAGTACGCCTATCGCGACCGGCGGGCACGGAAGCGCGACATGCGCAAGCTGTGGATCGCCAGGATCAACGCCGCCTCCCGCAGCCAGGGCATGCCCTACAACCAGTTCATGCACGGCCTCAAGCTGGCGGGGGTCAACATCAATCGGAAGATGCTCGCGGACCTGGCGGTTCGCGACGCGGAGTCCTTCAGCGAACTGATCTCCGTCGCGCGTGGCGGCCCCAAGGCGTGAACTAGCGCCCACTCAGTTGAACGCCCCTAGCGCTCGGTTGCATTGACGCAGGGTGTTGCGGGCGAACTCCAGCGGCTCCGGGCGAGCGCGCGCGAACGCATCGAGTCCGCGACCGATCACAGGGCGCTAGAAGACCTGCGCGTGAGCCTGCTCGGGAAAAAGGGCGAGCTCACCACCATCCTGCGGCAGCTCGGCGGACTGCCGGCCTCCGAGCGGGCCGCCGCCGGGGCAGAGGCGAATCAGCTCAAGGACGAGGTCTTCCAGTGGATCACCGACCGCATGGGCGGGCTAGAAGCGAAACGCCACACCGCCCTGGGCGACGCCGAGTGGGTCGACCTGACTTTTGTGCCCAACCCGATTCGCCGCGGCCACCTGCATCCCACCACGCTGATCCTGCGCGAGGTCAAGGCGATCTTCTCCCGTCTCGGCTATGAGGTCGCCCTCGGCCCCCAGGTCGAGGATGAGTTTCACAACTTCGAGGCGCTCAACATCCCGGCGGAGCACCCCGCACGTGACGATATGGACAGCTTCTACCTCGAGGCTGACAACCTGCTGCTCCGGACCCACACCTCGCCGGTGCAGATCCGCTTTATGAAGAGCCACCAGCCGCCGATCCGGATCATCGCCCCAGGCGCCGTCTACCGGCGTGATGCGACTGACCCGTCGCACGGTTCGCAGTTCTATCAATTCGAGGGTCTCGTCGTGGACCGCGATATCCGGCTCTCCGACCTGAAGGGCACCATCGAGTATTTCGCGCGCTCGCTGTTCGGTCCCGATCGTCGCATTCGAATCGTGGGTGATCATTTCCCCTTCACCGAACCGAGCATTGGGGCGGCCGTCTCCTGCGGCATCTGCGGCGGCTCCGGGTGCCGCAGCTGCAAAGGGGGCTGGCTGGAGATCCTGGGCGCCGGGATGGTGCATCCGCAGGTGCTGCGCAATGGCGGGATCGACCCCGAGCACTATTCCGGCTTCGCCTTCGGCGCGGGATTGGACCGCCTGGCGATGCTCAAGTACAACGTCACCGACCTGCGCCTCTTTCTGGAGAACGACGTGCGTTTCCTAAGGCAGTTCTGATGCTGATTTCGCTCAACTGGCTGAAGGAGTACGTCGACATCAGGGTCGACGTGCCGACCGTGGCCGAGCGGTTGACCCTGGCCGGCAACGAGGTCGGACGGATCGCACAGCAGGAGGTCGACTTCGACGGAGTTGTGGTCGCCCAGGTCAACAGCCTGCGCCCGCTTCCCGGATCGAGCAAGAACCAGATCGCCGGTGTGTCGACCGGCGGGGCGGTGGTGGAGGTGGTCACGGGCGCCTGGAACATCGCAGTCGGTGACCGGGTGCCCTACGCGACGCCGGGTTCGCGCCTGGGCGAGCGGCGGATCGAAACCAAGACGTTCCTGCGCTTCCCATCCGCCGGCATGCTTTGCTCGGCGATCGAGCTCGGCCTGGGTGACGATGCAACCGGCATCATGATCCTCGACCCCGGCGCCACACCGGGACAGGATCTCCACGAGCTCTACCCGCGCGACACGATCCTCGAGCTCGAGATCAAGTCGAACCGCCCAGATCTGCTCTGCCACGTCGGCATCGCGAGAGAGGTGGGCGCCATTTTCATGCTGCCTGTCCGCGAGCCGAAGATCCGCAAGGGCCGAACTAGCGAGGCCCCCGACCTGGTCCGCATCGACGCACCCGATGGCTGCCGACGGTTCGTCGGGCGCCTGATCACCGGCGTTACGGTTGCGCCGTCGCCTCCCTGGATGCAGGCACGGCTCCGGGCGGCCGGCGTCCGGCCGATCAGCAATATCGTCGACATCACCAACTACGTGATGCTCGAGACCGGGCAGCCGATGCATGCCTTCGATTACCAGCGCCTCAACGATGGACGGATCATCGTGCGGCGGGCTCGCGATGGCGAAGAATTGGCCTGCCTCGACGGGAAAACGCGCCGCCTGTCCTCCAGCGACATGGTGGTGGCCGACACGGAGCGGGCCCAGGGGCTGGCGGGCATCATCGGTGGGGCCGAGAGCGCGGTCCAGCAGGGAACGACCGAGATTTTGCTGGAGGCTGCCACCTGGGAGCCCCGCGCCATCCGGCGGACCGCGCGGATGCATGGCCTGCGCACCGAAGCCTCGTCTCGATTCGAGAAGGGATTGAGCCCGGGCCTCAGCCTGCCGGCGGTCGAGGGGGCCGCGGCCCTGGTCGGGGAGCTGGCGGGCGGAACCGCGACGAGGTCGAGCGATGTCTATGCCGAGCCGCTGACGCCAATCACGATCGCGCTGGACGCGGATCGGATCGAGCGCATCCTCGGTGTCAGGGTCGAAATTCCGGAGGCGGCGAGCATCCTCGAGCGGCTGGGGTTCACGGTGCGGCGGACTGACGGCTCGCTGCAGGCGCGACCCCCCGAGTTTCGCCTCGACTGCTCGATCCCTGAAGACCTCGTCGAAGAGATCGGTCGAATCTATGGCTATGACCGAGTGCCAAGCACGCTGCCCGGGGCGCGAGTTCCTGTGCGCGACCTGTATGAGCGCCGGGACGCCGACGAGACGGCACGCGAGGTACTCGCTGGTCGCGAGCTCGATGAGGCGGTAACCAGCAGCCTCGTCAGCTTGGACGGCACGCTCCAGATTGCCTTGCCTTTCGCCCCGCCGGCGCTGGCCAAGATCAAGAACCCCATGGCCGAAAACCGGGATGCGCTCCGCCGCAGCCTGCTGCCAGGTCTCCTCGAGGCGCTCGCACTCAACGCCCGCCAGGACCAGGGTGGGGCCCGCCTCTTCGAGCTCGGCTCGGTCTTCTGGCGGAAGACCGCGAACGCCGTCGACGAGCCGCAGGTGCTGGCGCTGGCAACGCATGTCCAAGCCGGAGGCGCGGATGCGGCGGTCGCCGAACTTCGTTCCCTGCAGGCGACGCTGGCCACCATGCGAGCCCGTTTCGCGATGCCATCGATGGACTTCAAGCAGGCGGAGTTCGGCGGCCCGGATCCCGGCAGCTTTGCCGGCTTCCATCCAGGACGCACCGGTGAAGTGCTCGAGGAGGGCGAACCCATCGGGATCGTCGGCGAGGTGCACCCCCAGCTGCTGGCCGAGCTCGGCCTTACCGGCCGGGCCGTGGTTGCCGAGGTCCTCTTCGACCGTTTTTCCGCGGGCGGCCGGCGGACGCCGCAGGCCCGGCCGTTACCCCGTTTTCCAGGGGTTCGGCGCGACCTTACGGTCGTGCTTCGGGGCAAGATCGCGGCTGCCGACCTCCTGCAAGTTATCCGCCAGCAGGGCGGTTACACGTTGCGGGAGATCTCTATGGTGAGTGAATACCAGGGGCCCCAGCTGGAGGCTGGTGCCCGCAGCCTTTCATTCCGCCTGCATTACCAGGCCGATGACCGAACCTTGACGAACGAAGAGGTTGCGGCTGTCCAGCAACGCGTCATCGACGGCCTCAGAGAACGGTTTGGGGCGGAGGTGCGGTCCTGATGGACTTCCTGGACCTGATCATCGTCTGCATTCTGTTTGCCAACATCGGCCTCGGCTGGGCCTTCGGGCTGGTGCGGCGGGTGGTCGCCTTTGCGGGCCTCTTCGCCGGCGTGGGCGCTGCCACGCTGACCAGCGCCAACACGTCCACCTACATCGGTACAACCTTTGGCATCACCTCGGCGCTCTGGGCGCACGTCATCACCTACACCGTGATCGTTAGCCTGGCGATCATCCTGTTCGAGGTGCTGGGCGGCGTCTATCAGCGCTACCTCGACGCGATGATCGCGCCGGCATTCGATCGCATCACCGGACTGCTGGCGGGCGCTGTGGTGGGCGCCTTCGAGGTTACCGTCATGTTGATCGTTGGGGTTGGCCTCGTCAATGCGAGGCTACCAGGCGGCTACGCCTACCCACCGGCCTTCATCACGGCCCAGGACTGGTTCAACAACTCGCTGCTGGCTCCGCACTTCTACGCTTTCGAGCCCCTCACGCGCGCCGTCTTCTCCCTGGTGCTGCCGAGCAGCATCAGCAGTTACTTCACGCAGCTTTTGAGCCACTAGCGGCGGCTCGGCCTGCGTCCTCGCAAATCTGCTAATCAAGCAGACGTGCCCCTGACCACACCGCGTCTTCCGCGGCGCTTCTTTGCGCGAGACCCTGTGGTGCTGGCTCGGGACCTGCTCGGCCGGGTGCTCTTCTACAGGACGCCGGAAGGCCTGCTGGCGGGCCGCATCGTCGAGACCGAGGCGTACACCGGCACCGACGACCCGGCGTCGCACGCCTTCCGCGGTCGGACCGCCCGGAATGCCGTGATGTTCGGCCCGGCCGGTCACGCCTACGTTTACCTCAGCTACGGGATGCATCATTGCCTCAACGTAACGGCGGAAGCCGCCGGCACAGCGGGTGCGGTGCTCCTCCGGGCGCTGGAGCCGCTCGCGGGGGTCGAGGTCATGCGCGCCCGCGGCGACCGCGGGCCGGAGATCCGGCTGCTGAGCGGTCCCGGCAAGATTGGCCGCGCCTTCGGGCTGACGCTGACGGACGACGGCCGCGACTTCACCCGGGGGCCGCTTGGCCTAGCTGCCGGCTTGCCCGTCCCGGATCGGGAGGTCGCCCCCTCGCGGCGCATCGGCATCTCGCGCGCCGTGGACCTTCCTTACCGCTTTGCGGTGATTGGCAGCCGTTCGGTGTCTGGCCCTAAGGCAGTGTGACGGTGATCATCTGGACGGCCGGGGCGTTGTTGGGGTTGTAGTCATAGGCCTGCACGGTCAACGTATGTGTGCTGCCCGATGATCCTTTGATCAGGTAGGTATAGGGGGCCTGGGTCAGCCGGATCGGCTTGCTGGCTCCATCGGGGAAGAAGTCGACTTCCTTGATCGCCTCATCGTCGGTGGCCGTGGCGGTGACCAGGACGCTGCCGTCCGCCTGGGGCGCCTGCGCCAGCGTCAGGGTCGGCGGGATCGTTTCCGTAAAGAGCTGGCAGTTCTGCGTGGGCGCCTGGGGCGCGTTCTTGTCCTTCATGTCGTCCGGATATCCGGGTGGATAGCTAACGAAGGTTTTCACCGCGGTCAGGTTGGAGGGAATGTCTGAGGTGGCGAGCAATCCGTCGGTGGTGCAAATTCGGAGCGGGTGGTACCAGTCGTCCTCCCGCGTCGGCGCGGTGCCCGCGATGAACCAGTCCGAGAGGGTCTGCCCGGCGCAGTTGGGCGTCGCTAGCAACCCACTGGCCGCGCACACCGTGACCTTCTTGAGCCCGTCAGGCGTCGGGAAGTCCCACGGCGGTTTGTTCGCTTCGTAGGCGTTGAAGATGTCGCGGAAGATCAGGCCGGCGCCCTGCACTCCCCAGACCACGTTGAGGTTGGAGTTCACGTTGGCCGGACAGCCACCCGCACAGGTGTGGCCCATCCAGGCGCCGATCACCACGTCCGGGTTGTATCCGATTAGCCAGGAATCGTGCCAGTTCTCGGTGGTGCCCGTCTTCGATGCGAAGGGCCGCTTGATGTTGAGAGCTGAGCCCACCGGGCGCAGGATGTCGCTGATCATGTAGGCGACCTGGGCCGGAAGGACCCGGACGCCGGCGTCCGGTTTCCATTCCTGCAAGACCTTGCCCTGGCTGTCGACGACCTTGAGGATCACCGTCGGATCGTGATAGATTCCGCCCGACGCCAACACGCCATAGGCGTTGAAGTGCTGAATGGGCTGGACTTCACTGGCACCGATTGCCTGCGCCAGGCCCCGCTCAGGCACCAGGTTCGAATTCGTCAGGCCCATCATGCGCGCCGTCTGGAAGACGCGGTCGTAGCCCAGCTGCTTGAGGAGCTGAATGGCGGGGATGTTGCGCGACTCCACCAGCGCGCGCCGGATGGTGATGACGCCCTCGTCGCGATGGTCCCAGTCGACGAAGGGGTGGCCGTCGATCTTGCCCTGCTTGTCGAGGATCAAGTTCGAGGGGGCGTAGCCGTTGGCCAGCGCCGTGGCGTAGACGTACACCTTGAAGGAGGAACCCGGTTGCCGTCCCTGCCCATCGGTGATGACGTTGTACTGGCCGCCGATCGCCTGGTCGTAGTAGTTTGCGCTGCCCACCATGGCGAGCACCTGGCCGGTTCTGGGGTCGATCGCCTCGGCGGCGCCGTTGTTGACGTTTCGTGCCTTCAGGTCAGGCCGGTTGACGTTGGCGCTGACCGCCTGCTCGGCGATCTGCTGCAGGTTGTAGTCGAGCGTGGTCGTGACCCGCAGTCCGCCGCCCGCGACCACCGCCTCTCCATACTTCTGGCTCAGCTGCCGGAGCACATAGTCGACGAACCAGGGCGCCTTCAGGTCTTTCTGGATGCTCCCGTTCTGATAGGTGAGCTTCTCTTTGACCGCCTTGTCGAACTCGGTTTGACTGATGTAGTGGTCACGCAGCATGTCGCGCAGCACCAGCTCCTGCCGGGCCTTGGCGTTCGGCGCCGTGGCCGGGCTAAGCGGGTCATACTCGGTCGGCCCGTTGGGAATGCCGGCGAGCATCGCCGCTTCCGCGATATCGAGATTCTTGGCCGGTTTGGCGAAGTACGTCTGGGCTGCAGCCTCGACGCCGTATGCCTCATGCCCGTAGAAGATCTGGTTGAGGTAGAGAGTCAGGATCTCGTTCTTGGAGAAACGGCGCTCGATCTCCAGGGCCAGCGTCGCCTCGCGAACCTTGCGTTCGAGGGAGTTCGCGCTGCCAACGAACATCCGCTTGACGAGCTGCTGGGTGATCGTGCTGGCGCCCTGCTCCACTCGCTGATGGGTGACGTCGGCGATCGCGGCCGCGACGATGCGGCGGAAGTCGATCCCCTGATGAGTGTAGAACTGCCGGTCCTCGAGGGCGATGGTGGCCTCGATAAGGTGCGGGGAGATCGCCGACAGCGGGATTACGGTGCGGACGACGCCCTCGGTGTGCTTGACGTAGAGCAGCACGCCATTACGGTCATAGATGTTGGTCGCCTGGGCCAGCTCCTTCGGGTTGAGGGAGCCGGGATTGGGCAGGTCGCGGGTGTAGGTCTGGTACTTGTCGACCGCCTCGGCACCGCCACCCAGGCTGAGCAGGCCCAGCAGCGTGACACCGACGATGAGGATCTTGGGCCCGTGGCCGCGCCGCCGTCGCTTGATGCGGCTGATGGTGAGCACGCG
>JALYYE010000239.1 GCA_030946735.1 Candidatus Dormiibacterota bacterium | reverse complement strand
ATGCAGACAATCTCTTTGCACGATCTGCTCTGGATCGAGCGGACCGACTGCCGTGTCTTCGACGTGGTGGGCCCGACGATCGCCGGCGAGAACCTGGTGCTGAAAGCGGCGCGCGAGCTGGAAGGTCATGTCGGCAGCCAGTTGCCCTTCACCATTCGACTGTTCAAGCGCGTGCCGATGGGCGGCGGGCTCGCCGGCGGGAGCTCAGACGCCGCGGTCTTTTTGAAGGCTGCCAACCTTCTTTATGGCCTGAAGCTGAAGCCAGCCGACCTGCTCGAGATCGCGACGTCTGTCGGCCAGGACGTTCCGTTCTTGCTCTCGGGTGGTACGGCGCGTGCGACCGGACTCGGGTCGACGGTGTCGCCGCTGACCCCGGTGCCTGCGAGTTGGCGATTCCTGGTCATCTGGCCAAACGTCGAAGTCTCGACGCGAGCTGTCTACGAGACCGTCGATGGGAGGGCGCCAAGTGCGCGGCGCACGCCAGCAATGGTTGGGGCACTGGCGAGAGGCGGCGACATCAGTCTGTTTGGGAATGACCTGGAGCCGGCGAGCCGGCGTCTTTTCCCACAGCTGGACGAGGCCGTCCACAAGCTCCAGGGCCTCGTGCCCGGGCTAACCATGAGCGGGACGGGCGCGGCGTTGTTCGCCGCCTTTCCCAGTGGGGCGGCCGCGGATGCCGCGCAGGCGGAGGTACGAAAACTCGGATACCCGGCCTGGGTCTGCCGGCCGGTGTCCGCCACGGCCTGATGCGCGCCAAGCTGGGACCGCGGGGAACGGTGGCGCTGTGGGCCGGGAAGCTGACGGCCGGATTGAGCCGGGGACTGCGGCGCGGCGGCGGAACCACCCTCCCGGGCGATGTGTCGCGCTGGGTCGACCCCGCCATCCTTACCAAGCTCTCGCGCGCGCTGAACGAGGGCAGCATCGTGATCACCGGGACCAACGGCAAGACGACCACCGCCGCGTTGCTGCGCCACATCCTGGAGGCTGAGGGCCATCACGCGGTCGCCAACCAGGCCGGTGCCAACCTGGTCTTTGGCGTGACCGCGGCGGTCATCAATCGCGCCAGCTGGGCGGGCGATCTCCCCGGAACGGTGGGCCTGTTCGAGATCGACGAAGCCAGCCTGCCGCGACTCGTCCAGGAAGTGGCGCCGGGAACGATCGTCGTCACCAATCTCTTTCGCGATCAACTCGATCGCTACGGCGAGTTGGAGACGACGGCGGCTTATATTCGCAAGGCGCTCACCCAGGGTCCCGAGGGGATGACGGCGGTGCTCAATGCCGACGACCCGATGGTGGCCGCGCTCGGCGACGGCTTGCCGCGTGTCAGCTATGCCGGCCTCGACGATCCGTCCCTGTTGCAATCGGAGCTCAGCCACGGCGCGGATGCGAAATTCTGCCCGCGCTGCGGCAGCCCCTTCATTTTCGACGGCGTCTACTTCGGGCACGTCGGTCATTACCGCTGTCCGCGGGGCGACTTCGCGCGACCGACCCCCGACGTCAGGGCGACCTCGATCGTAATCCACGGCATGGAAGGAATGCGATTGCAGGTCACCGATGGCGAGCACGAGGCCAACGTCGAGGTTCCTCTGTCGGGCTTGTACAACGCGTACAACGTCGTCCTGGCGATGGCGGCGGCCAAAGCGCTCAAGGTGCCCCTCGAGAAAAGCGCCGCCGCCCTGCGCGACTTCACCCCGGCGTTCGGACGCATGGAGCGGACGGTCGTCGACGAGCGTCCCGCCATTCTGCTGCTGGCCAAAAACCCAACCGGTTTCAACGAGGTGCTCCGAACCGCTATCCAGTTCGGCAAGGCGAGCTCCTTCCTGATCGCGCTCAACGACCGGATTGCCGATGGGCAGGATGTCTCCTGGATCTGGGACGTCGACTTCGAGCAGCTCAAGGGGGCGGCCCGACACATCGTGGTGAGCGGTGACCGGGCGCTCGACCTGCGAGTTCGCCTCAAGTATGCCGACCTGCCGCCGGATCACATCGAGGTCGTCACCGACTGGCGCGAGGCGCTCCACCGCGCCGCCAGGGCAACTCCGGCGGGGGAGACGCTTTTCATCCTGCCGACTTACACGGCGATGCTCGAGCTGCGAGCGGTACTAACTCGGGACGGGGCGCTCCAGCCCTACTGGCAGGGCCGGTCGCCGGACGCGAAGCCATAACGCGCCGATGCCGCCCGCCAGCAAGAGGACCGCGATGTTGCCGACATGGTTGAGGACCGCGGCTGCCGTGACCAGCGCGGCGGGGCGTGCACCGAAGGTGCTGAGGACCAGGAGGAAGAAGCCCTCATAGGTGCCGACCGACCCCGGCGTGATGCTGATCGCCTGGCTGATGATGAAAATCGTGCAAGCCAGCACCAGGGTGGGGAACGATAGCTGCGGCGTAAGCGCCCGAAAGCACGCCATTAATCCCAGGTCGATGCAGAGCCAGATCAGCACGCTGAGGACGCCCGCCAATGCAAGGCGTCCCGGCGAGCGAAGCGAGGCCAGCCCTTTGAGGACCGAGGCCGCGAAGCGATCGACGAACGCCCCAACTCGCGCGGGGAGTCGCGCCGCGATGCGATCGATCACGGCCATGGTGGCTTGCGGGTAGCTCACCATCAGGTAGGCGACCACGCCGATGAGCAGCGAGGCCAGCGCGATCACCACCACGCCACTCCAGAGGCCGAAACTGTTCGAGCCTCCCCCGGCGATCGCGGCTGCCGCCACGGCGATGACGAGCAGGGCGAGCACGTCGAGCACTCGCTCCAGCACGACGGTCGCCGTTGCCTCGCCGACGCCAATCCGAGCCCGTGGGGCGATCGCCCCGATCCGCAAGAGTTCGCCCAGCTTGAAGGGCGAGACGGCGTTGAGCGCGAACCCGATGGCGGTCACCGCCGTCGCGTCGCCCAGCGTCGTAGCCGGCGCGGAGGCCTTGAGGATGACCTGCCAGCGCCAACCGCGGATGGCGATGAAAGCCAGGTATCCCGACAGTCCGATGGCGATCCACCCCGGATTGGCGCCGCGGATCGCGGCGATTACCTGATCGGGATGGACCGTGCGCAGCAGCCCATAGAGGATGAGCACACCGATCGCGAGCAGGACAGCCGCCTGGATCAGGCGCCGGCGGCTCACGAACGGCGCCCGGCGAGGCGGACCACGGTGAGCATGGCGCGAAAGATTTCCTGGCGCGAGATTTTGGAGTGCCCCACCGTGCGATCGGTGAAAGTGATGGGAACCTCGACGATGGTCAGCCCGGCGCGTTCGCAGCGGGTGAGCAGTTCGACCAGCGCCGAATACCCGGAGGATCGCAGCGGCTCGGTCACCAGGAACTGCAAGGCGCGAAGGTTGTAACAGCGGAAGCCGCCGGTGCAGTCCTGGGTGTGAAGCCGCAAGAGCTGGCGCGCAACGAAGTTGGCGCTGCCGCTGAGCACCCGGCGGCCGGCGCCCCAACCCTGGATGGCGCCACCGGGAACGTAGCGGGAGCCCACCGAAAGGTGGGCGCCGCCCTCGACGGCAGCAACCAGGGCGGGGATCCGGTCGGGTGGGTGGGAGAAGTCGGAGTCCATGGTCAGCACGCTGGTGTAGCCATGCTGGAGGCCGAAAGCGAAGCCGGCCATGTAGGCGGTCCCCAATCCGAGTTTCGCGGGACGCGCCATGATCTCGAGGCGGGCATCTTTGAGCATCTGACCGCGCACCAGGTCGCCGGTCCCGTCGGGTGAGGCGTCATCGATGACCAGCACGTCCGCATCCGGCGCGGCCTCGTGAACTCGCTCGACCAGGGGCAGAATGTTACTCGCCTCGTTGTAGGTCGGAATGCAGATGAGCTGGCGGGCCATCCGCCGTACCATACCCAATGTGGCTGAGCCAGCGCTTCGAATCGCGCACCTCTACGCCGACGAGATGAACATCTACGGCGATCGGGGCAACATCTTGACCCTGACCAAACGGGCGGAGTGGCGGGGCATTTCGGTCAGCGTTGCCGCCGTCGGGCGAGGGCCGGCGCCTGACCTCTCCGGCACCGACCTGATCTTCTGGGGCGGCGGCCAGGACCGCGATCAAGAACTGGTCTTCAAGGATGCGGCCGAGCACAAGGTGGAGGCGATTCGGCAAGCGATCGACGGCGGCTCGGTGGTGCTCGCGGTCTGCGGCGGCTACCAGTTGCTGGGCGAGTACTACGTGACGGCCGACGGCAAGCAACTGCCCGGGCTGGGGCTGGTCGACCTGCACACCGTGCCCGGGTCCCGTCGGAACATCGGCAACATCGTGATCGAGACCACCGGCCTGGGGCTCGAGCCCGCCACGCTGGTGGGCTTCGAAAACCACAGCGGCAAGACCTACCTCGGCCCCGGCTTACAGCCGCTCGGCCGGGTGCTACGCGGCGCGGGAAACAACGGCGATGACGGCTACGAAGGAGTGGTCAGGGGCAATGTCTTTGGGACCTACCTGCATGGATCGTTGCTGCCGAAGAATCCGCACTTCGCGGACCTGCTGATCGGGCGCGCGCTGCGACGGCAAGGCGTCGAGCGGCTCGCCGGACTGGCGGCCACCGAGGAGCTGGAGGCGCATCACTCCGTGTCAGACCGCGTCCTTCACCGCCCCGCCAGCACGCGCTCGTAAATCCGAACGGTCTCCTGCGCGGCCTTATCCCAGCTGTAGGAGGCAGCGCGCTCGATTCCGCGCCGGATGCGCCCGTCCTCGGTCGGGGCGTCCAGGGCCGCGACCATCCCGGCGGCGAACGAGTCCGCGCTGTCTGGATCGCAGAAGATGGCCACACCATCGGCGAGCTCGCGCAGAACCGGAATGTCGCTGCAGACCACGCCGACGCCGCAGGCCATCGCCTCCAGTACCGGGAGGCCGAAGCCCTCCGCTCGAGACGGCACCACGACCGCGGCGGCGCCGCGATATAGATCGGCCACCGCATCGTCCGGCAGGTGGCCCGGGAGCAGTGCCGAGCCCTTCGGGAGGCGCGAGACCGCGGCGGCCACCTCGGGATGCCGGCGATCATGGCCGGCGATCACGAGCTGGGCATTGGGGCGCTGTCCCACGATGCGCCCGAACGCCTCGATGACCAGGGGAACGTTCTTGTACGCCTTCCACTGCCCGAGATACAGAAAATACGGCGGCCGGATGCCAAGGTAGCGCTGCCATGCCGCCTCACCTGCTGGATTGCGGAGCGCCGAAAAGCGTTCATCGGTCGCCTCGGCGATCGGAACGATCCGCTCGCCGGCGTGAGGGAATCGGCTCGCCACGTCCACGGCGGTCGCCCGTGAAGGCGTAATGATGGCGCCTGCCCGCCGCACGGCGTTGTTGATCAGCAGACGATTCACGTTGCGGGGAAGCCAACCCGAATGGATCTCGGGAAATCGGTAGGAGAAGAGGTCATGGATGGTGACCACCGAACGGCCGGGAAAGGCGAGCGGCAGATTGTAGTGCGGAAAATGCACCAGCCCGGCCCCGGCGCGAATGATGCGCACAAGTAAGGTTGATTGTTCGCCCACCCGGTAGGGACTCTCGTTGGCGACTTCGATGCGGGGCTCGCCCCCCAGCATGGCTCGCAGCAGCGCGACATCACCGGCCGCCGCGAATACGGTCAAGCGCCCCGAGAGGATGTGGGCGATTGCCGGAAGAAGCCCGCTAATATAGCGACCAATGCCGAGGGACCGGATCAGCCGGGCGTCGAACGCGACCTGATGCGTGATGTGCGGACCCTCGGAGGTGACGATTCATAGGATTATCCACTGCTACTGACGGCAGGAGCGCGCAGGGCCG
>JALYYE010000237.1 GCA_030946735.1 Candidatus Dormiibacterota bacterium | reverse complement strand
CCGTCACGGCGGGTAAAGACCGTCGCCATCGGAGTTTGCTCGCCGTCGGGCGCCTCGGCCTGGTAGTCACGGTTGTAGGTGTTGTTGGCGGAGGAGAGCAGGCGCGCGTGGCGCCAGCCGCGCGACTTGGCGTGCGCCCGGAAGCGCTCGATCGGAGCCTTGGCGACGACCGCGAAATTGAGGCGCTGGGTGATGTCCGGTACCTCGCCGTCGATCGCGCCGATGATCGACGTGCACGACGGGCAGCCCTCCTCGAGCGGCAGCCCCGCCTTGCCCGGGATGAACATGTGGCTGTAGAGGAACAGGGTGTCCTTGCCCTTCGCGAACAGCTCCGAGAGCCGGACCGGTCGCGCGGCGTTTTTGCCGGCATCCCACTCCTCGAATGTGTAGTCGCGCGGCACTTCGCCGCCGAGCGGCAGCTTGCGCCGCTGCGCGGCCACGGCTTCGATCTGCCGGCGCAGGTCGATCTCGGCCCTCAGGAGTTCGTCGCGCGCCTGACGGTACTGATCCGGCTCGCCGGGAAAGCGCACCTTGTGCAGTGATTGCTTTACTTGGGTTGACATCGTGCCTGACTCCTTTCTTTGTAAGCGCTGTTGTTCCGACTAGTAGCTGACGCCGTGTTCGACGTAGAACTTGATGAGGATCGCCGCTTCGCCCCAGCCAAGCGAATTCCCTTCGAAGGACTGCCGGCCCTTGGCCGTAGGCGCGAAACCGTGTTCCCGGAGGCGAAGCAGCGTGCCACCGGCGCGCTCCTCGAGGTCGAACTCGACCGTGGTCATCGCGTCGGCCGTTTCGCCCCACCGAAAGACGAAGCGCGTGGGTGGAATCACCTCAAGGACGACGCAGTCCCGATCGGCGTTGATGTCTTGCTCGGCTCCCCAACCGCGCCAGCGGAGTGTGAGCTTTCCACCGGGCCGTAGGTCGATCTCGCTCCCCCGTGTCCCCCACCACCCGTCCAGCCCCTGTGGGGTGGTGAACGCCGTCCATACCTTCTCGCGCGGGGCGCGGATGAACACGCTGTGACGGATCTCGGGCCCTGCTTGGCTCATGCTTCCTCCTCGACGTAGCGCTTGAGCCGCAGCAGACGCTGCTCCCAGCGTGCCGAGAGAGTAGTAAGCCAGGCGCTCGCCTCGCCCAGTGGCGCGCTCTCCAGGCGGTAGTGGACCTCGCGTCCGTGGCGCTCCTTTACGACCATCCCCGCGTCCTCGAGCGCGCCAAGGTGTTTCACAAGAGCCTGGCGGGTCACTGGGAATCTGACGGCAATCCCTGTCGCGGTCGTCGGGCCCATCGCCAAACGCTCGAGCAGTTGCCTTCGCGTTGGATCCGCCAGGGCGACGAACACCGCGTTATTCATGTGCAACTAGACAGTTGCACATCAATACCACGCCTGTCAAACCCGCTATCTGAACAGCCGCTGCCGGAGCAGCGATCGCTCGGCGCGGTTATCGGTCAGATCGAGCGCGCGTAACTGCGCTGCCCGTGCCTGCTCGCGGCGGCCGACCTCGTTGAGTAACGCGCCGCGTGCTGCGTGGAAGAGGTGGTAGCCGTCCAATACCGGCGCGATGTCCTCCAGCTCGTGCAACGCCGCCTCTGGACCTTCGACCTTCCAGACCGCGATTGCACGGTTGAGCCGGACGACCGGAGACGGCGCCAGGGCGATCAGCATGTCGTACAGCACCACGATCTGGAGCCAGTCAGTCGCCTCGAAGTGGGGCGCCTCCGCATGGCACGCCGCGATCGCCGCCTCGAGCTGGTAGGGGCCGGGCCGACCGATCCGCGCGGCCCGCTTGATCAGGGCGATCGCCTCGGCAATCATTAGCGGGTCCCAGCGTGCCCGGTCCTGATCGGGCAAGAGCACCAGCTCGCCAGACTCCTTGAACCGCGACTCACCACGCGCCAGGTGAAGTTTCATCAAAGCCATCAACCCGAGGACTTCCGGGTCGTCCGGCAGCAACCGGGACAGGAGCGCGGTTAACCAGGCCGCATCCTCGGCGAGATCACGCCGGAATGGAGCTGTGCCGCGGCTTGAGAGATGGCCCTCATTGAATAACAGGTAGAGCACAGCGAGCACCTCGCTGCGCCGCTCGTCAAGCTCGGATCGGGAGGGAAGTCGATACGGAATTCCCGCCGACGCGATCTTGCGCTTGGCTCGCACCAGCCTCTGGGCGACCGTCGCCTCGGAGGCCACGAAAGCCCGCGCGATTTCGGCCGTGGTGAAACCGCAAACGGCACGCAGGGTGAGCCCAACCTGCCCTTCGCGAGAAAGGGCAGGATGGCAGCAGGTCAGGATCAGACGCAGCCGGTCGTCCTCCTCATCTTGTCGAGGCTCGATGGCCAGCTGGGCGAGCTTGCGACCATACCGTCTATCGCGCTCAATCCTGTTGAGGGCGCGCCGAGAGGCAACCGTCAAGAGCCACGCACCCGGCCGTTCAGGAATGCCATCGCGCGGCCAGCTTTCTAGAGCCAAGACCAGCGCGTCCTGGGTGCACTCCTCCGCCAGGTCAAAATCGCCGAAACGACGGATGAGGGCGGCCGTGATCCGGCCCGCCTCCTCACGGAAGACCTCGGCCAGGGTGGACGCAGCCGGGGCGGCAGCGCTTCTCACTCTGGGCTATCGCTGTTGGATGACCGGCCTGATCTCGAGCGTGCCACGCCCAGGCCAGCTCTTAGCCATGGCCAGGGCCTCGTCAAGGTTGGCAACCTCCACCTCGGTGTACCCGCCGACGATCTCCTTGCCCTCGAGGAACAGGCCATCCTTGACAATCGGCTTGCCGTCGGCCTGGAAACGAACTGTCGTTGCCGTGTCTGGACCCTGCAACTGATTGCCTTGCCCGAGACGCGCCTGGTTTTCCGCAAACCAGCGCCCCACCTGGCCGTAGCGTTGCTTCCGTTCGTCCGGGGTCAGCGCGTCAAAAGCGGCCTGGTCGGCCGCCGTTCCACAGAACAGAAAGACATATTTCATCTGTTCACCTCCTCCCATACGACAAACAGCGCCCCGCGGAAATCGACACCGACCTTCGCTATTCTCGACGGCCGGGCGCCGCCTAAGAGTAAGTTAAGGCTCGGAAGGCGCCCCTTTTAGAGGCCATTCAGGAACGACCGGCACAGTTGAAAGTCATGCGTACAACTCCCCGCCCGCGACGGGCCGTGGCGGCTATCGCGGCACATCCTCGCCGCTGGACGGCAGGCGTGGTGGTCACGGCGATCGTCGGCTTGCTGGTCTTCGCGATCCTTGAAGGAGACCTTCCAGAACTCGTTCGCGACGGTGCCTACTTCGTCGGCCACCTCCTACGGAATTTCGGCGTGGCCGCGGCCTTCGGGTTGCTCTACGCCGAAGAGTCGGGCGTACCGATGCCCATGCCGGGCGATGTCTTCGTCATGTATGTCGGTCATCACGCCTCTCAGAGCGTGCTCACCCTGCTGGTGGCATGGCTGGGACTGATCGCCGTCGTCGTCCTGGGCGCCAGTAACCTCTACTGGATCTCCCAGCGCTGGGGACGCTCCATCGTCGAACACCGGCTCGGGAAAATCCTCCACCTGACTCCGGAACGCATCGACCGGGCCGAGCGGTGGTTCGCGCGATATGGAGTCTGGACGCTGATCTTCGGGCGCCACATCCCCGGGATGCGAGTGCCGCTCACGGTCGCCGCCGCGATCTTCCGTGTCCGCTATCGAGTCTTTGTCGCGAGCGTCGCCATCTCGACCGCCATCTGGGCCGGATTCTTCATCACGCTCGGCGCCGTCTTCGGGGGACGCATCGGGCATTTGCTCAGCCTTCACCGCGAGGGCTACATCATCCTGCCCGCCGTGGTTGTGATCGCCTTCGCCACCTACCTTCTGGTGTTGCTACGGAGAACCGCGAAGGTGGCGCCGGCCCCCTGAGGGGAGACCCGGAGGACTGAGGGGTGGGTCGCCTCCGGGTCTTTTGTGTGGGGAGAGAGTTACTCCTGGCCGTCGAACTGATGGTCGGCGTTGGGGTCGTTCGGGTCGTCGGCGTGACCGCCGGCGGCGTCCGTCCCGGTCCCGGCCGGTTCGGCCGCTTCGCTGGTGGATTCGGCCGGTTCGGCGGCTGGGGCGACGTCCGGCGCCGTTGCCGGTGCCAGCTGGGCCGCGTCCGCGGCACCTACCGCGCTGAGCCTCGCGGTGGACAGACTCGTCACTGCGGCCGTCTTAACTGCCGGCGCCTTCGCGAAGGCCCCGGTTGCCGAAACGACCGCCGCCGCGAGCAGCGCCAGCACCGCCAGCAGCGCAATCTTCCTGGGCGTCTTCAAATTGGACACCTCCTGTGGTTTTGGCCCGTTTTGCGGACCTGGCGCCCAAGTCTGGGCACCCCACATGAACCCAGCCTGAAACGCCCTTTAGATATCTTTTAGACGCCGTACGGATACTGGAGGTCATGAGAGTGCTGTTGATCGAAGACGACCGCCGCCTGGCAGCCAGCATCCAGCGCGGTCTGGGCGAGTCGGGACTGGCTGTTGACGTCGTTCACGAGGGCAACGATGGGATCGCCGCGGTCCTCAGCACCCCCTACGACGTCGTGGTCATGGATGTGATGCTGCCCGGCGCGGACGGACTCTCGGTCAGCCGCCAGCTTCGCC
>JALYYE010000235.1 GCA_030946735.1 Candidatus Dormiibacterota bacterium | reverse complement strand
GATCGCAGGCGATCGCCATGTCCTTCAGCAGGAAGGGGTCGGGGGCTCGTTCGAGGTCCGTCTGCAGCCAGGGATCGAGCTGACTCTGCCGAACGACGCCCCGCCCATGCAGGATCTGCCGGAATACCGGGGAGAAGGCCTCGAGCCCTGGTTGAGCCCGCAGTGGCTCGGGGAGGATCCAGTTCCGGCGTTCCTTCTTCAAGGCCGCCCGCAGTATTACATCGATTTGCGACAGCTGCGTGTCGAAGTTATCCACACCGCGCCGGCTCGGCTGCGGCCGGGATTCGGGGTGCAGCTCTGCGCTAGGCGACCGCGGGCTCCTGCACAACGACCGGTGGCGTTCGCGCCTTGGTGTAGTTCAGGATCAAGATCACGACAATCAAGAGGCTGGTACCGATCGCCTGGTTCAGTTGGGCGTAGGCGGGTAAAGCTTGGCCAAACCCCCACGGATATGGAAGCGGCGCTAGAAGTTGGATCGTGACCGGCAGCGCCAGCTCGGCAATCGTGGCGAGGGACGCAGGAGTGCTTGCCAGCCCCCGGTAATACACAAGCAGACCGATCACTCCCGGAACAATCGCGATGTACAGCAAATTCGGCACGAAGTCCGAGATAGCGTAGTGACCGAAACCGCCGAGGCCGCTCTCAGCCACGACAAGTACCGCCAGGATCGGCAATGCCAGGGAAAACCGGAGGGCTGTCGTGGTGCGAAACGAGAGCGTACCCAGGACAAATCGCCCGAGTACAGTGCCAGCGGCCCAAAGGATCGCCGCACCAAGCGCCTCGAGACCAGCCTCCAGGCGCAATGCGGCGGTGCCACCCACCTGCTGGCCCTGAAAGACCTTGAGCGGTTCCGACAAGTCGCGCGCAAAAACGACGACGTAGACGCCGACGAGCGCGATGACCACCGTTGGCCAGAACCAGCGCCGCCGCCGTTCCCCGAGGATGAGCCACGCCAGCGTCATCGCAATCAGGGGCTGGGTCATCTGGGCGACGTACGTGACGGCAAATACGTGATGAGAGAAGGACTTTGTAAACAACCACGTGGCCAGGGCTTGGGGGCCGACGCCGATGACAATTAGGGCAACCCACTGGCGGCCCGTTAACCGGCCTAGCTCTTTCCAACCGCCAACCAGGAGCGGGAGAAGGAAGATCGTTACCAGCGCATCCTCCGCAAACACGATCTGGGATGCGGTCAGGTGGCTGGTCAACGGGTTGCGGAAATACGCGTCTGAAACCCAGATAACGGCAGCAAGCGACACGACGACGACCGAATACCGGTCGATAAAACTGGGCCGGCGCTCCGCGGGCGCTGCGGTTTGAGTTCTTGTCGTCGGGACGGCCATCGTGATTACTCCTTTGGCCGCCGGGGCAGTCATCGGGCGCACGGTAGGTGCGCGCCGAGGGCCTTCTTTCATCCCGACTGTACGGTCGGCCCCGGAGTGGGCGCTACGCCTTCACCGGGTCATGCGCCGTAGGGCGCTCGCGGGCTTTACCGCCGATCAGGGAGTTACACCCCTGCCCCGAAGACCAAATCAAGAATAGCAGCCGGATCGAACGAGTGCCGAGCTCGCGCTCGACTACCCGAACTCGACGGCAAGATAGGCGGTGCCGTTGGGTGCCGACACCCAGGCCACGCCGACGTAGTGATAAGGCCCCAGGATGTTGGCGCGGTGGGGTGGATCGCCCATGAACCACGCGTTCATCCCCGCATCGTTGATGCCGCCTCCCTGGAAACCGATGTTCTCGCCGCTCCTCGAGCCCAGGTGGCAACCGAGGTCGAGGATCCGGCCGTTGGCATGCGAGATGTAGCCCTGTGCCGCCATGCGCGTCGCCTGGCCGGTGGCGACGTTCGCCAGGCAGGGGCTCCACTGCAGGGGAGCCAAACCGGCGGCCTGGCGATCCTGGTTGATCAAGCCCCACTGACCGGTACCAACGGCGACCTGGGGCGGCGCTGCCGGCGCCGGAGCCGGCTTCGATCGTACCGTCGCCTGCGCCACCAGGCGAGCCATTGCCTGGGGCTGTGCCGATGGCGTTGCCGGCGGAGGTGGGATCAGCCGCCGCGGGTTTGGCTCCGGCGCCGGGTCGGAAATCGGCAAGCTCACGGTGGATGCGGATTGCGCCAACAGCGCGGGCCGCCTCGGAGCGGCGTGCTGAGGCGGGGTGGCTTGCCCCATCGCCACGACGGCCAGCAGCATTCCCCCGATGAGAGCGCCCCGCGACAGAAGCGGCCTCATCAGGCCATGCCGTCCGCGGGAGCCTGGATCGGCACCAGCTCTTCGCCGACCACGACCTTGATGCGCTGCACCTGGTTGTTGCAGACGCCGTGGGCGTTCCAGGGCGCGCTCAGGGGCTGAACGTTCTTCGCCGTGTCCGTCGCCCGGCAGCATAGCTCAAACTCACCCGCTCGTTCGACATCCCAGACGTAACGCCATGACTGCCAGGCAAACTCCCCGGCGTCGCCTCCCAGCTCCGCATCAGCCCAGGAGGCACCGCCATCAGTGCTCACCTGGACGTGAGCGATTCGCCCCTGGCCCGACCAGGCACGCCCTTCAAGGACGACGCTCCCTAGCCCGAGCCGGCGTGTACGTGGCAAGAAGTCGGGGATGCCGGGCGGCACCATCAGCGCGCGGGGCAGCATCCGGGTCACGGGGTCACCCAACTCGTCCCAGGTGCTGGTCACGTGATAGGCGGGTTCCTGCTGATACCCGCGAAACGGCGTCTTGACCACTGTGATCGACCGCAGCCACTTAACGTGGGTCATGCCGTACCACCCCGGCACCACGAGACGCAACGGGAACCCGTGTTGCGGTGGGAGCGGCTGGCCGTTGATCGCATAGGCAAGAAGGATCTCCTCGCGCGAGGCCTCCGCTATGGTGAGGCTGCGCTCGTACTGTTGCTCGACACCGCCCTGCACACCACGGTCCAGTCCGGTGAACACCACCTGGAGGGCACCAGCCAGCGGACCGGCGGCCTCCAGCAGTGGCCGCAGCGGCGTCCCCGTCCACTCCGCCGTGCCAACCGCCTCGAACAGCCATGGCTGGCTGACCGGGCGAGGCGACAGATTGGCCCGGCCGTTGCCGGCGCATTCCAGCGTCACCGCCCGGGTGACCGCCGGCCGGCCTTTGATTTCGTCGAGCGTCAGGGTGAGGGGGCGGCGCACCTGGCCGCCGATGACGAGCCGCCATTCGGATGGATCGACCCGCGGAATGTCGAAGTGGATGAGCAGGTAGTGCAAGCCGATCGGCGTGATCGGGTAGCGCAGCGCCTCGAGTGGCAACGAATGGTTGCGCACCGCCAGTTGCAGCTCATCGAGCGAGATATCCGGATCGTTCGAGACCCGGTGGGTCGACTCCGACTTGACCACGGCACACAAGCTTAGTGCTTGAAGTGCCGCTCGCCGGTGAAGACCATGGCCACCTCGGCGGCGTCGGCGGCGGCGATCGCCTCACTGTCCTTCACCGATCCGCCGGGCTGGACGATGGCGCGCACGCCCGCGCGGGCCGCCACCTCGACGCCGTCCGGGTAGGGGAAGAATCCGTCGCTGGCCATGACGGAGCCGGCGGCCCGTGGTCCGGCGCGGTGCACGGCAAGCTCGACCGCCTCCACCCGGCTCATCTGCCCGGCCCCGATCCCAACCCCCGCCCCCTCGTGGACGAGCACGATGGCATTCGACCGCACGTGCTTGACCACGGTCCAGGCGAATTGCAGGTCCTTGAAGGTCGCGTCGTCGGGCACCTTCGCAGTGACCACGCGCGCCTCACCGAGGGTGCTACCGGTCTGATCAGCGGTTTGCACCAGGAAGCCGCCGGTGATCGGCCGCGCATCCAGGTCCAAGTGAGCTGACCCAGGCCCGGGTTGCAGGACGCGCAGCTTCGCCCGCGACTTGAGCGCCTCCAGCGCCGGACCGTCGAACGAGGGGGCCACCACCACCTCGAAAAACGTCCCAACCAGCGCCTGGGCGGTCGCCGCCTCGACCGGCCGGTTAAAGGCGACGATCCCGCCAAACGCGGATCGCCGATCGCAGTTGAGCGCGCGATCGAACGCGTCACCGGGGTCTTTGCCCATCGCCACGCCACAAGGGTTGGCGTGCTTGATGATGCCCACCGCGACATCCGAAAAGTCGGCCACGAGTGACCACGCGGCCTGGGCATCGAGCAAGTTGTTGTAGGAGAGCTCGAGCCCCTGCCATTGCCTGGCGCCCGCGATCCCACCGCCACCGGCCGTGCGGTAGAGAGCTGCCGACTGGTGCGGATTCTCGCCGTAACGGAGATCGCGCACCTTGTAGCCGCCGAGGGTGAACTCCTGCGGCAGCGTGGTTGACATCTTCGGCCCGCGGAGGTGCTCGCCGATGGCGGCGTCGTAGGCGGCGGTATGCGCGAAAGCCACGGCGGCCAGGTGACGCCGCAACGAGGCGGGAACGCCGCTCGGGTCCTTGAGCGCCTCGAGCACGGCCGGGTAATCGCTCGAACGGACCACCGGAAGCACATGGTCGTGGTTCTTGGCCGCCGAGCGCAGCAGCGTCACACCCCCGATGTCGATCGACTCGATGGTTTCCGCGTGGCCGGCTCCGGATGAGACTGTCTCCACGAAGGGGTAGAGATTCACCACCACGAGATCGATCAGCTTCAGCTCACGGTCCGCAACTTCCTGCAGATGACGCGGCTCGTCGCGGCGCGCCAGGATGCCGGCGTGCACGTTGGGGTGGAGCGTCTTCACGCGCCCATCCAGCATCTCCGGAAATTGGGTCAGCTCCTGGAGCGCGTGGACCGGGATGTTCGCCTCGCGTAAGGCGCGCTCGGTGCCCCCGGTCGCGTACATCGTGACCCCCAGGCCATCGAGCCCGCGCGCGAACTCCACGAGGCCGCTCTTGTCAGAGACGCTGAGGAGGGCGTTCATACCGACAGCGGAAGGGGAAGTTTCGCGATCCGCTTGACCACTTCGGGAAGCAGGCTGTGCTCCTCAGCCTGGATGCGCGCTCGCAGGCTTTCAACCGTGTCGTCCGGTCGCACTTCAACATGTCGCTGGTCGAGGATCGGCCCCCGATCGACATCCTTGGTGACCACGTGGATGGTGCAGCCCGTCTCGGCGGCGCCCGCCTCTAATGCCATGGCGACCGCGTCCATGGTGCCGGCGAATTCCGGGAGCAGGGAGGGGTGGATGTTGATGATGCGCCCGGTGAATTCCCGCGTGAAGGGCCGCTCCAGGATCGCATCATAACCAGCGCAGACGACCAGCTCGACATCGTGCTGGCGTAGGATCCGCACCATTTCCCGGTCGCGCGCCTCGCGGTCGGGAAAATTGGCAAGGCGAAACACGTGGCGGGAAATGCCGCCCTTCTTCGCGATCTCGAGCGCCGAACAGTCACGGTTGGCGCAGACCACGACCACGCGCGCGGGATAGAGCGGGTCCTTGGCGGCCTGGATCAGGGCCTGCAGGTTGCTGCCCCGGCCCGACACCAGGACGCCAACCCGGAGCCGGCTCACTCTAGAATTTGGACACGCCGCTGCTCGGACGCCACGATGTCGCCCACTACGAAAACCTCGCCCTCGAGAATCCGCAGCGCGGTACTGGCACTGGCCTCGTCGACCACGACGATCATTCCAATCCCCATATTGAAGGTTCGCCACATCTCCTCGTCCGGGGTGAAGGGGGCGAGATAGGAGAAGATGGCCGGCTCCGGCCAGGCGCCGCGCTGGATGCGGGCTCCGAGACCAACGGGAAGGATCCGCGGAAGGTTGCCCACGATGCCACCGCCGGTGATGTGCGCGAGCCCCTTGATGTCGACCGCTTCCCGCAGGCGGCGGACGGGGTCGAGGTAGGCCCGATGCGGAGCAAGGAGTGCGTCCAGCACCGTCTCTCCGGTGCCGGGGATCGTCTGCGTTAGCGCCTGTCGAGGGAGGACACGACGAGCCAGGCTATAGCCATTGGTGTGAAGACCGCTCGATGGCAGGGCGAGCAGCGCATCGCCTTCACGGATCGACGTGCCATCGATGATCGCGTCACGTTCGCAGACGCCGACCATGAACCCGGCGATGTCGTAGGTCGCGGGCTGGTACAGGCCCGGCATCTCGGCTGTCTCGCCGCCGAGGAGGGCGCAATTGACCCGCCGGCACGCATCCGCCATCCCGCCAACCACCTCGGCCACAACCGGAGGGTCGAGCAGGCCGGTCGCCACGTAGTCCAGGAAGAAGAGTGGCTCAGCGCCCGCGGTCAGCACGTCGTTGACGCAGTGGTTGACCAGGTCGGCGCCGATCTGGCCGTGACGGCCGGCCCCGGCCGCCAGCAAGACCTTGGTACCGACACCGTCCGTGCTGGCCACCAGGATGGGCTCCCGGTAGCGGCGCGTGTCGAGCGCAAACAGGCCGCTGAACGGGCCCACGCCGGCGAGCACCTCAGGCCCCTGGGTCGAAGCCGCCAGCGGCTTGATCAGCTCGACCGCCCGGTTTCCGGCATCGATGTCGACGCCCGAATCGCGATAGGTCGTCATCTCAGCACCGGCTCGAGCGCGAGCTTGTCCATCTCGAGTTGCACCGGAACCGGGACCGGGTAGTCGCCGTCAAAGCAGGCCATGCAGAATCCGCTCACGTTTTTCACCGCCCGGAAGAGGCCCGCCTTGCTCAGGTACTTCAGCGAGTCGGCCCCAATCAGGCGTTCCACCTCTTCCACGCTCCGGCCGGAAGCAATTAGCTCCGACCGGCTGGCGATGTCGATGCCCATGAAGCAAGGCCACTGGATCGGGGGGCTGCTCACCCGGAAATGGACCGACTTCGTTCCCGCCCGGCGCAGTTCTTCGACGATCTTCCGGCTAGTGGTGCCGCGCACGATGGAGTCGTCGACCAGCACCACGTGCTTGCCGGCCAGGATCTCGCGCAGCGGGTTGAATTTCAGCTTGATACCGACGTTGCGCAAACGGTCATTCGGTTGAATGAACGTGCGCGTGATGTAGCGGCTCTTGATCAGGCCCTCGCTGTACGGGATACCGCTGGCCTCGGCGAAGCCGACGGCGGCCGGCGTGCCCGAGTCCGGGAGGGAGATGACGATGTCGGCTGCGGCAGGCGCCTCACGGGCCAGTTCGCGGCCCATGTTGCGACGAGCCTCGTAGAGCGATTGCCCCTGCAAGTGCGAGTCCGGCCGCGCGAAGTAGATGAACTCGAACATGCACATCGCCTTGCGGGGCGAGGGCATCAGCTGCTCCGCGATCGGCTTCCCGTGCCCGAGCATGACCGCCTCGCCCGGCTCGATCTCACGAACGAACTCGGCCCCGACGGTATCCAGTGCGCACGTCTCCGAGCTGATGATGGCGCCGCCGTCCGGCAGGCGGCCGAGGCAGAGCGGGCGGATCCCCAGTGGATCGCGAACGCCCACCAGCGACTCCTTGGTGAGGAAGAGCAGGCAGTACGCGCCCTGCAACCGCGGCAACGCACGACGTAGGACGGACACCATGTCCGATCCGCTGGTGTGGGCAACCAGCTCGGCGAGGACCTCGGTGTCGCTCGACGTCTTGAAGCGCACGCCCTGACCCTCGAGGTCGTCGCGCAACACCTGCGTATTGGTGAGGTTGCCGTTGTGGGCGATGGCGATGGCGCCCAGCTGTGGGTGTTCGACCATGATGGGCTGCGCATTTTCGAGCCGATTGGACCCGGTGGTCGAGTAGCGCGTGTGTCCAAGCGCAAGGTGCCCGGTCAGGCCCTCGAGAGAAGCCTGGTCAAACGCCTGCGCGACCAGGCCCATGTCCTTGTGCATCCGTAAGCGCGTCCCGTCGCTGGTCGCGATACCCGCGCTCTCCTGCCCGCGGTGCTGCAGGGCGTACAGCCCAAAATAGGTGAGGTTGGCGACGTCCTCGCCGGGCGCGTCGATGCCGAAGAGGCCGCATTCTTCGTGCATCCGTTCGTCGGCCATGGGGTGACGCATCAGAAGGGCGTCTCCCACGCCTGCCGCAGGGTGTCCAGCGAGAGGCGGATGTCGGAGCCTACCTGAAGATCCTCGCCACCCACCACGCCGATCGCTTGCAGCGGCACGTGATGCGTGGTCATCAGCTTCTGCAGGTCCGGAACCCGGCGAGGCGCGACGCTAACAACGATCCGTCCCTGCGACTCGCCGAAGTACGAGGCTTCGCGGCTGACCGGCCCCGCGATACCCGGGCAACGAAGCCCACGACCGCCGTACAGGGCGCTTTCCGCGAGCGCCGTCAGCAGGCCTCCGTCGGAAACATCGTGGGCGCAGCGTAGCACCCCTTTGCCGATGGAATCGAGCATTGCGGCTTGCAGACGACGCTCCGCCTCGAAGCTCACCGTGGGTGGCCGGCCCTCGAGCGGGGCGCCCAGTAGTCGCCAATACTCGCTTCCAGCGAGCTCCTCGCGCGTCTCACCCAAGAGGAAGACGATATCGCCGTCGTCCTGGAATCCGGCGGGGCAGCGGAGCGACAGGTCATCCAGCAGGCCGACCATCCCGATCACCGGCGTCGGCGGGATGTTCCGCTCGCTGGTCTCGTTGTAAAGGCTCACGTTGCCGCTGACGACCGGCAACTCCAGTGCGCGGCAGGCGTCGGCTAGGCCCCGCACACTTTCCTGCAGCTGGCCAAAGATCAGCGGCCGTTGCGGATTGCCGAAGTTCAGGCAGTTCGTGACCGCGATGGGCCGCGCCCCGGTGCAGACGATGTTGCGAGCAGCCTCCGCCACCGCGGCTTTGGTGCCCTCATACGGGTCCAGCGCGACGTAGCGCGAATTGCAGTCGGTTGTCAGGGCAAGACCTTTGTTAGTTCCGGGCACGCGCAGCAGCGCGGCGTCGTAGCCGGGACCGGTCACCGTGTTGTCCTGAACCTGGTGGTCGAAGGTGCGGTAGATGGGGCGGCGGCTGCGCAGGTTGGGGCTGGCGATGAGGTCGAGCAAGATCGCTTCCGGTTCCTCGACCGCCGGCATCACGGGCGCTGGTTTCCTATCGGCAAAGGCGGCGGCCGGTGTTCGCAGTGGAACGCCGTCGACCAGCGCCTTCAGCGGTAGATCCGCGACCAAAGCGCCGCCTTCGCTCACCCGCATCCGTCCCGTCTCGGTGATGGTGCCGATGCGGTCAGCGTGGAGCTCGAAATGGTCAAACACCTCGCGTGCCGATGCCTCGGCATCCGGCCGCACGACGATCAGCATTCGTTCTTGCGACTCGGACAGCATGACCTCGTAGGCCGACATGCCCTGCTCCCGGCGGCTCACCCAATCGACGTCGATGTCGATGCCGCGTCGGCCCCGCTGCGCCAGCTCGCTGGCGGAGCTCGTCAAGCCCGCCGCGCCCAGGTCCTGGATCGCGGTGACGCCATCGAGCTCGTTGAGCCGCAGGCAGGCTTCGCAGAGCAGCTTCTCCAGAAATGGGTTCCCGACCTGGACCGCGGGACGGCGCTCCGCCGACCGCTCGTTCATTTCTACTGAGGCAAATGTGGCGCCGTGAATCCCATCACGGCCGGTGTCGGCGCCGACGAGGAGCACGATGTCGCCGACACGGTCGGCGCTGGCGCGGCGGAGCCGGTCGTGGCGCACGAGACCGACACACATGGCATTGACGATCGGGTTGTCGGCGTAGCCGTCGTCGAAATACACGTCGCCGCCGACGGTTGGACAGCCGAAGCAGTTGCCGTAGCCACCGATACCGGCAACAACGCCCTGGAAGAGGTGACGCCCGCGGCCGGAATCGAGCGGACCGAAACGCAGCGCGTCAAGGATCGCGATCGGCCGGGCCCCCATCGCGAAGATATCGCGTAGGATCCCGCCCACCCCGGTGGCCGCCCCCTGGTAGGGCTCGATCGCCGAGGGATGATTGTGCGACTCGATTTTGAAGACGACCGCCAGCCCCTCGCCGATATCGACAGCGCCCGCGTTCTCACCGGGTCCCTGGAGGACGTGCGGCCCCTCCGTCGGCAACTGGCGCAGCAACGCCCTGGAGGTCTTGTAGGCGCAGTGCTCGCTCCACATGGCGCCGAACATGCCGACTTCGAGGTCGTTGGGGTCCCGCCCGATGGCCCACACGATGGCGCGGTATTCGTCCTCGTTGAGAGCCACGGCTTCCAGTTGCGCGCCATCGATGGCGACTGCCATCAAGCGGTCACCCGGGTCAGGGCATGCATGGCCGAGCGAAAGAGGATCAAGCCATCCTCGCTCCCCAGCAGCCGCTCGCAGGCTCGTTCGGGATGCGGCATCATGCCGACGACATTGCCATGGGCGTTTGAGATGCCGGCGACGTTCCGCAGCGAGCCGTTGGGATTGGACGCCGCCGTTACCCTGCCGTCCGGTGCACAGTAGCGAAACACCACCTGCCCATTGCGTTCGAGCGCATCGAGGGTATCCACGTCGGCGAAGAAGTTGCCCTCGCCGTGGGAGATAGGGATCCGCAAGACCTGTCCAGGGCGGCAATCGAGCGTAAACGCGGAGTTGCTCTGCTCGACGCGGAGGTGGACCCACTCACAGCGAAACTCGCAGGAGGCGTTCTTGAGCAGCGCTCCCGGCAGCAGGCGCGCCTCCTGAAGGATCTGAAAGCCGTTGCAGATGCCCAGCACCAGGCCACCCCGATTGGCGAAGTCGGCGACCGCCTCCATCACCGGCGCGAAGCGGGCGATGGCGCCGCAGCGCAGGTGGTCGCCGTAGGAGAATCCGCCCGGAAGGATGAGCAGGTCCAGGCCGTCGACGTTTTTCTCACGATGGTCGATGTAGCGCACCGGTTCCTGGAGAACATCGAGGAGCGCATGGGCGCAGTCCCGGTCACTCCAGGTGCCGGGAAAGACAACGACCCCGGTCCTCAAGCGTTGCGTTCTCCGGCGGCGACTGGTTCGCCGACCGCCTCGAGCTCGATGCGGTAATCCTCGATGACCGCGTTGGCGAGGAGTTGCCGCGCCATCTCGTCGAGCCGTGCCCGCGCCTGCTCGACGTCAGGTTCGTCGAGCGTCAGCACCAGGTACTTGCCGGCACGGACCTCGGTCACCGAGTCGAACCCGAGCGCGTGCAGCCCGCCCCTGATCGTCAGGCCGGCCGGGTCATTGACCACAGGCTTCAGGGTCACGAAGATTTCAGCTCGGAACATGACGCCTCAAACGCTCGCATCGCAGGTCCACACACGCCTCAAACGCTCGCGGGGGCCGGCGGACCCGCGCGCGGTATTTCATGCTCGCGTCCTGGCATTGGCGCCGGAAAAGCGACGAAGAGCCTCGAGGTAGCGGGCGCTCGTCCCCGCCACGACCTCGTCGGGGAGCGGCGGCGCCGGCGGCTGTTTGTTCCACCCGATCTGTTCCAGGTAATCGCGCAGGTACTGCTTGTCGAAGGACGCCTGGGGTCCGCCCGGCTGGTATTGCTCCAGGTCCCAGAAGCGCGAGGAATCCGGCGTCAGCACCTCGTCGATCAGGATCACCTCCGAGTCGTGCCAGCCGAACTCGAATTTCGTGTCGGCAAGAATCAGCCCGCGCTCGAGCGCCCGCTCGGCGCCGAACCGGTAGAGCGAGAGGCTGAGCCGCTCGAGCGTTTGCGCTAGCTCGTGGCCGGCACGATTCGCCAGCTCCGTGCGGGAGATGTTTTCGTCATGGCCGGTTATCGCCTTGGTAGCCGGGGTGAAGATTGGTTCGGGCAGGCGGTCGCTCTCCTTGAGCCCGGCCGGCAGCCCCTCCCCGGCGATGCCGCCGGTGCGCTGGTAATCCTTCCAACCCGACCCCGAGATGTAGCCGCGCACCACGCACTCGAACATGACGGGTTGCGCCATCACGACACGCATACTGCGCTGCCCGAGGTCCGGCTGCGCCTCGAGCAACTCGCTTGGGATCGATTGGTCGCCCGCCAGATGGTTGCGAACGAGGCCGCTCGTCTCGACAAACCAGGAGAGCGACAGTTGGTTCAGGACGCGACCCTTTTCCGGGATCGGCGTGGGGAGCACAACGTCGAACGCTGAGATCCGATCCGACGAGACCATCAAGAGCTCGTGGTCGTTCAGCCGGTAGGTGTCGCGAACCTTGCCGCGCGAGTGCAGCGGCAGGGGTAACGCGGTCTTCATGATGGCGCTCAGGTTCGTACCTCCACAGGGGCCGGCTCGATGCCGAGCCGGTCAAAGGTCACGTCCAGGTGGCGCAGGTAGAACGCCGGGTCGAAGAGCTCCGCCAGCTCGTCGGTAGTCAGCCGTTCGCGAACCTCCGGGCTTTGCCCGACGATGGCCTTGAAGTCCTGCCCGCCGTCGAGTGCGCTGAGCGCCGCCCGTTGCACGACCCGGTAGGCGTCCTGCCGCGACATTCCCTTCTGCACCAGGGCCAGGAGCACGCGCTGGGAGAACACGACGCCGCCGCTGCGATAGAGGTTGGCGCGCATCCGCTCACGGTCGATTGTCATACCCTCGAGGATCTGGGCCATCAGCTGCAGCATGTAGTCGAGCAGGGTACAGGCGTCCGGGAAGATGATCCGCTCGGCTGACGAATGGCTGATGTCGCGCTCATGCCAGAGCGCCTGGTTTTCCAATGAGGTCTGGGCATAGCCACGCACCACGCGGGCCAGGCCGCAGATCCGCTCACTCAAAATCGGGTTCCGTTTGTGCGGCATCGCCGAGGACCCTTTCTGCTCCGCGCCGAACGGCTCGCGCACCTCCGACACCTCACTCCGTTGCAGGTGCCGGATGTCGGTGGCGAATTTTTCCAGGCCCCCTGCCAGCACCGCGAGCGTGGTCAGGTAGGCGGCGTGGCGGTCGCGAGCAATCACCTGGGTAGTGACCGGGGCGACGCGCAAGCCCAACTTCTTCAGCGACGACTCCTCGACGCGGGGCTCGACGGTGGCGTGTGTGCCGACCGCTCCGGAGAGCTTGCCAACCCGGATCTCCTCGCGGGCGGTGACCAGCCGCTGCCGATCGCGGTCGAGCTCATCCAGCCAGCCGGCGAGGACGAAGCCGAAGCTCACCGGCTCGGCGTGAATCCCGTGGGTGCGGCCGGCCATCAGGGTTTCTCGCTCCTCGACCGCGCGGCGGCGGATGACCGACGACAACCGGTCGACATCCTTGAGAAGGATGTCCGCGGCCTGCACCAGCTGCAGCGCCAGTGCCGTGTCGAGAATGTCGGAGGAGGTCAGGCCCCGGTGAAGGTAACGGGCGTCCTCGGCCCCGATCGAGTCGGCGAGGGAATCCAGGAAGGCGACCACGTCGTGCCCGACCCGCTCTTCCAGCCGCGCGATGTGGTCGGGATCGACCCGGGCCTGGCGAAGGCGCTCCAAGACCGATCGGGGGATCTCGCCAAGTTCGGCCCAACCCTCACAGACGGTGAGCTCGATCCGCAGCCATAGCTCGTAGCGCTGCTTTGGAGAGAAGATCTCGCTCATCTCCGGGTGAGCGTATCGAGGGATCAATCGGCGGCTGGACTCCTTACGGGTGGCGGGCCGTCGGTGACG
>JALYYE010000212.1 GCA_030946735.1 Candidatus Dormiibacterota bacterium | reverse complement strand
ACCAGTGAAAGAGGGCGGTGTAGCGCGGCCGCCAGCCGGGCGCCGCCGCCGCGACGACGGCTATAATTCGGTCGTTAGCGAAATAGCGAACATAAGCCCATGAACGGTGTGTACAAAGCCCTCTCCGACCCAACCCGCCGCCGGATCCTCGAGCTGCTGCGCAAGCGGGATATGACAGCCGGCGAGCTGGCCGACCATTTTGACCTGGCGAAGCCAACACTCTCCGGCCACTTCGCGGTGCTGAAGGAGGCTGATCTGATTCAGGCCGACAAGGTCGCGACGACCATCACCTATCGGCTCAACGTGTCCGTGCTCGAGGAGGCGCTACTCGCCCTGATGACCACCTTCAAACTTGGGAAAGGAGCTCGGAAATGAACAGGAAGCCTGGCATTATTGGGAGCGCGCTCTTGATCGCCTTCATGGGGGCGGTGTCGCTCTGGGCCTGGTCCCAGATCCCTGCTGGACGCCAGATCGCTGTCCACTGGGACGCCGCCGGCAACCCGAACGGCTATGCGAGCAAGGAGGTTGCGCTGCTCCTGTTACCGGTCGTTGGGCTGGCCATCGCCGTGCTGCTTGCCTTCATTCCGCAGCTGGAACCCCGACGCCTCAACCTGGCGCAATCGGCGAAGCCATACCTGGTTACATGGATCGGGACGCTCGTTGTTCTAGCGGGCGCCCACCTGCTGATCGTCCTCGCCGCGGTCGGCCGACCGGCCAACATCGTCACCGTGACCGCGCTCCTGGTCGGCAGCCTCCTGATCGTGATCGGCAACTACCTGGGGAAGGCCCGCAGTAACTTCTTCTTCGGTATCCGAACTCCGTGGACGCTCTCCAGCGATCTTTCATGGGACAAGACCCATCGCCTGGCCGGGCGAGTGTTCGTCGCCATCGGGGCGGCGATGGTGATCGCCGGTCTGACAAGAAGTGGGACGATCTTTGCCGTGGTGCTCGTCATCCTCCTCGCGACGATCGCCCTGGTCACCGTCTATTCCTATTTCGTCTGGCGAGGCGACCCGTTGAAGCATCCGCTCGGACGCTGAAGCGCGCCTGGCGTTGGCCAACTCCTCGGCTGTTTGCGGCCCGCGAGCGGAGAAGCGCCAAAGGATGTGTTAGTGACTCAAGATCGGACACGAGGCGGAAGGCTGGCAGCCGGCTGCTCTCCCTCGTGCTGTCGCGCGTAGGCGATCGCCAGTTGGACGCGAGAGGATACGCCGAGCTTCGAAAAGCTATGCGCCAGGTGCGTTTCCACCGTTCGCCGTGAGATCGAGAGCTGCGCTCCGATTTCACGGCTGGTGAGGCCGCGCGTGACCAGGTTGATCACGCTAAGTTCGGTCGGCGTCAACGCGGCCCAGCCGACGCTCGGGCGCCGACCGAGCCCGGGTTCTCGGTGGCGCACCCCAAGCGCGCGCAGCGCTGCTGTCGCTCGAGCCATCGGCTTGCGGGCGCCGACCCGGTAATACTCGAGCCGCGCTTCTTCCAGCAGACCGACCGCCTCCGCGTTCCGCCCGTCGTGCCAGAGAGCGACGCCGGCGTCCTCGCAGGCGAACGCCAGCTCCACGCGCCGCCGGCTCTGCCGTAGAGACGCCACCGCCGCTTCCAGCAGCGAGGTATCACCCTCGAGCTGGCCTCGACATCGCAGCGCGATCCCCCGCGCGCTCGGCAGGCCGCTGTTGCGTGCCGCCAGCTCGACCCCTGCGACCGCCAGTTGGGCCTGCGCGCGATCGCCGACGGCCAGCGCCAGGCGGACCATGTCCGGTCCCAGGGTCTGGTACTGGGTGAAATAGCCGTTGCCGAGCATGGACCAGGCCGAACAAAGCAGATCGAACGCGTCCTTCGAGTTCCCGGCAGCCTCGACCATCAGGGCGCGTATCCACAGCATGACCTGGATTCCGAAGTGCACACCCTCCGCCGTCATCACCTGCTCCGCTGCGGTCAGATGGGCTTGAGCCTTCTCCGGATCCCCGCGCTGGAGCGCGATGTAACTGAGATAGGCGTATTGCTGGGGGATCACCCCACCCGTTTCCAGCTCCTCGGCGAGCATGATTGACGTTTCCATCTCGGCAACGGCGTCATCCCATTCGCCAGTGAGCAAATGCCCGCGAGCGGCCGCCAGGTGATAGAGCGCCTGATGCCAGGGGAGGCCTGCCGCTTGACTGGCGCGGTATCCGGCCTGCAAGGCCTCAGCTGACTCCTCGAAACGCTCGGCATCGGCTAAAGCCAAACCATGCCAGAGGTGGACGGGACGGCCCGCCGCCTCCGCGTCCTGGCTTCGCTGGGCAAGTGTCACAGCGCGCTGCGTCATGTCGACCGCGTCCGAGACACGAGCTTCCATGTAGGCGACCATGCCAAGGTACGACAGGCCGATCGACAGCGCCATTTCATCACCCACCTGCTCGGCGATGCGGGTCGACTCGCCGGCAAGTTGAGCGCCGCGGTGCGCCTCTCCGCTCAGGATGCAGGCGAGCGCAGCATCCGCGAGAAGCCGGCTCGACTCCATGCCGGTGATGCCGGGGCGCGCCGCCGATTTCTCGATCTCATCGGCTGCCTCGCCGTACGAGCCCAGCTGGATCAGGCCCAGCGCCAGCACGTGGCGAAGCCGCGCTTCTCGTGCGGTGCCGGCCAGGATCGGCAGGGTCTCCCTCGCCTTGACCACGCAGTCTCTGGGCCTGCCCGCCCAGACGAGGGCCAGGACTCGGTCGAGCAGCAGTTCTTCGCGGCCTGGATGGTTCGGGCCGACGAGCTCAAGAGCCTGTTCGAGCAGGTCAACTGAATTGGCGGGGGCGCTCGCCATGGCCTCGATGGCCGCGCGGTGGAGCCACTCAGCCGCCTCGGTCTCGCCCGGACCCGCCCCGAGTCGAAGGTGGGACGCGACCTTAACCGGCGGCGCGCCGGCCTGGGCCAGCGACCGTCCTGCTTGTGAATGGAGCGCTCTCCTCAGGCTGAGAGGGACGTCCAAGTAGATCGCATCGCGGACCAGCTCGTGCCGGAAAACGAGATCGGCACCGGCTTCGGCGATAAGGCCGTCTCGCAGGGCGGCATCGAGAGCGGTCATCAGGTCGCTCGGGATTCGATCCAGGACACCGGCGAGCTCTGCGACCGAGAATCGCGCGCCCAGGATTGAGGCCATCCGAAGCAACTGCCGCGTGTCAGGGGGCAGGCTATCGAGGCGGCGCAACACGAGGGGGCGGAAGGACGAAGGCAACGCCGCACTGACCAGTTCCACATGCCCGTCATCGGTGCTAAGAGCGTCGGTTTGACGCAGCGCGATCGCGAGCTCACGTACCAGCAGCGGGTTGCCGCCGGTGCCGGCCATGTAGCGCAACAGCCCGTTCCCGGGGCGCCCGCCCACGAGCTCGGCGATGAGGGCTTCCACGGCCTGGGCATTGAGCGGCTCCAGGGACAACGGCAGCGGGTTGAGCAACGACGAGGAGCGGAGAAAACGCTCGAGCTCGTCGCGGCGCGGCAGCGAACGTAAAGTCACGAGGAGGGTCACCGGCAATGACGTGGTGGAGCGTGCCAGATGGTACAAAACGCGCAGCGATGACGGATCGGCCCAATGGAGATCATCGACCGCGAAGATGACGGGTCGCTCCAGAGCGAGCTTCTCGACCAGGGCGAGGATGCCTTCGAGAACTTCGAAGTTGACCCGGTGCTCGGGCCGGCTGCCGGCGGCCAGCAACTCTGCCAAAGCGGCGCGCTCCGGGCTGCCGGACGCACGCAGGTCGAGCGCGTCCGCGATCGCGCCAAAGGGATGGTCCTGGCCTAGCTCGTGCGCCCCGCTGCTGAGCACGGTCAGGTCTTGCTCGCGGGCGAAGGCCAGCGCCTCGGCCAGCAGCTCGGACTTGCCGATGCCGGCCTCGCCTTCCATGACCGCCAACCGTCCCCGGCCCGCTTTCGTGTCCAACAGGAGATCGCGAAGCAGCCCGAATTCACGTTCCCGGCCGAACAGCCTCCGCCCCTTGCTCACAACCCCTCCACGGATCGGCGATCGTCGGGGCTCCGATGTCTGAAATCAGTAAGACTACGGATGTCCCGGCGAGTCCGTGGCCAGCAGTATACAGTTAGCTTCTCGCGGCAAGATCACCGCTTGCAGCCTTTTTTGCGCTTGAGGGGACATGATGGGGCCAGCCGGAAACGGAGGGGTGGGGCTATTGGCCTCGGCGCGCGTCGAGCTCGTCCATCTGGGTTCGGATCGGGCAGGGAAGCGACGTCTCTTCTGCCTTCCCGGGGCAGGCGGTTCGGCCTCGAGTTTTCGTACATGGCCCGGTCGGCTGTCCCCTGACATCGAGGTGATCGGCGTGCAGCTCCCGGGTCGTGGCCACCTGGTGGCGCAGCCGCCCTATCGAGCATTGCAGCCGCTGGTGGTCGACCTGGCGAGGGCGATGTCGGGGATGCTCGACAAGCCTTTCATGCTCTTCGGCCACAGCATGGGCGCCCTGCTCGGGTTCGAACTGGCCCGTTGGCTGCGTCGCGCCTATGGCGTGGCCCCGCTGGTGCTGTTCGCCGCGGCTTGCCCGGCTCCGCAGCTTCCGCGACGGCAAAAGCTTCTCCATGCCCTGCCGTCGACACAGCTCTGGTCTGAGATTTACCGCCTGGGCGGGACCCCCGACCAGGTCCTGGCAAGCGATGACCTGAGGGCGCTGGTCGAGCCGGCCCTGCGCGCCGATCTGATGATCTGTGAGACCTATCAATACGTTGAGGAACGACCACTGAGTTGCCCGGTCGTCGTCTTTGCCGGAAGCGATGACGACGTGTCGGTCGAAGAGCTGCAGGGCTGGACCGCGCAGACCACGTCGTCCTTTAGGATCGCGATGTTCCCGGGCGGCCATTTTCTCGCCAGCAGCGAACTGCCGAGGCTGCTCGAGGAGATCGAGCGCGAAGCGACGCGATGAGCGCCCTTCGAGTGGAACACGATCGCCGCCGAGAGTTGCTGCAAAGCGAGCTGGCGGCCATGTACCGGCAACTCGACCCCCAGGCCACCTACGACGCCGACCTGTCTTCAGCCATCCCACTCGAATCGTTGCAAGCGGCGGAGCTCAAGACCATGCTCGAGGCGCGTTTTGGGATCGCGCTGCCGTTACCGGAGCTGCTGGAAGGCGTCACCATCGAGGACCTCGCCGACCTGGTGCTGGAGAAACCTCGACACCGATCTTCCTCGCGCGCCCTCGCTCCAGCGGTGGCGTCGGTTCATCCAGAGGAGCGCCACCTGCCGTTCCCGCTAACCGATGTGCAGCAGGCGTACTGGATCGGGCGAAACCCGTTCTTCGAGCTTGGAAATGTCGGCGCGGTCTTCTACGCCGAGCTCGAGCTGGCCGAGTTCGACGTCCCTCGGGCCGAACGGGCGCTTCAATGCCTGCTCGACCGTCACGAGATGCTGCGGGCGGTGGTCCTCTCGGACGGGCGCCAGCAGATCCTTCCCGAGGTTCCGGCGTATCGAATCGAGCTAACCGATCTCGCGGGCGATGGAGCCGATCACGCGGCGCTCGAGGCGTGTCGCACGCGCATGTCGGAGCAGGTCCGACCCTGCGATCGTTGGCCGCGATTCGAGATCCAGGCTTTCAGGCAACTGGACGGCGTCACCCGCCTGTGCATCGCCATCGACCTCCTCGTCTGCGACGCGGGCAGTATTGCCCTGGTCGTTGGCGAGTGGTTCCAGCTGTACCGGGATCCGCAGACAGCGCTCCCTCCGCTCGAGTTCTCCTTTCGCGACTACGTGCTTGCCCTGCAACAGCGCGAGCGGAGCGAGGCCTTCGAGCGCTCGCGCGACTACTGGATGAATCGCCTCTCATCGCTCCCACCGGCACCCGAGCTACCGCTGGCAGGGCACCCGGCCGCGGTCACTCGGCCCCGCATGAGCCCGAGAACAACGCGCCTCCCCGCCGACCAGTGGAATCGGCTGAAGGCGCGGGCGGCTGCCATCGGGCTGACGCCATCCGCGCTGCTGTGTGCCGCCTATGCTGAGGTGCTCGCGCGTTGGAGCAAAGCGCATCGATTCACCATCAATGTTCCGATCGGCGATCGTGTACCCGTCCACGATCAGGTGCAGCGGATCGTCGGCGATTTCACGTCACTCGTGCTCCTCGAGGTTGATCGATCCACGCCCGCCGCGTTCTCAGAGGCGGCCCTGGCCCTGCAGCGTCAGCTGTCGCTCGACCTCGAGCATCGACACTTCAGCGGCGTCCGGGTGCTGCGCGAGCTGGCCGGCGCTGAACGCGCGCAGCGCGCCCTGATGCCGGTCGTTTTCACCTGCCTTGTCGGTCAACACGCTGGCCGGCTGCTGCCCGAACCCGTGCGGGACGTCGTCTACACCGTCTCGCAAGTTCCGCAGGTTTACCTCGAGAACCAGGTCTTCGAAGTTGGACAAGCCCTGCAGATCAACTGGGATGCCGTCGACGAGCTGTTCCCCCAGGGACTGATCGACGATATGTTCGAGGCTTATGTCGGTCTGCTGTCGCGGCTCGCGACAGATGAGAACGCCTGGAGCAGCCCTCACCCTGCGCGCCCCTCCCGGCCCGCGGCTTCTCCCTCCCCCCTTGTGGGGGAGGGTCAGGGTGGGGGGTCTCTCCTGCAGTCGCTGTTCGACCTGCAGCTGGCGCGACGCGCGGACGGGCCGGCGGTGATTGCCGGCGGCCGCGAACTGACCTACAAGGAACTGAGCCGGCTGGCGAATCAGGTCGGGCACCAGCTGCGCTCACTGGGCGCTAAGCCGAACCACCTCGTTGCGGTGGTCATGGAAAAGGGCTGGGAGCAGGCGGTGGCGGTGCTCGGGGTGCTGCGCGCCGGTGCCGCCTATTTGCCGATCGACCCCGACCTGCCGCCTGAACGGATTCGGCTGCTTCTGGAACAGGGCCAGGTGGCGCTGCTGCTCACACAGCCCTGGGTGGACGCCCGGCTTCCGTGGCCGCCATTCGTGCGGCGCGTGCCCGTGATGGACGCGATGGCCGGCGAGGACAGTGCGCTCGAGCCGGCGCAGCGGCCCGAGGACCTGGCCTATGTCATCTTCACCTCCGGCTCAACCGGCCTTCCGAAAGGGGTGATGATCGACCACCGTGGCGCGGTCAATACCATCCTCGACATCAACCGTCGCTTCCAGGTCGGGCCGCGCGATCGGGCCCTGGCTTCTTCCTCGCTCAGCTTCGATCTGTCCGTCTACGACGTCTTCGGATTGCTCGCGGCCGGTGGTACGGTCGTGATCCCCGAGTCTGCCGCTCACCGGGATCCGCAGCGGTGGGCCGAACTGATCCGGCAGCATGGCGTGACGATCTGGAATTCGGTGCCGGCGTTGATGGAGATGCTGGTCGAGCATCTCGCCGGCAGCTCGGCCAACCTCGGCGGCGATCTGCGGCTGGTGATGCTGAGCGGCGACTGGATCCCTGTCGCACTCCCGGAGCGGGTGAAACAGCTGACGGGCGCGGAGCGGGTGATCAGTCTTGGCGGCGCGACCGAGGCCTCGATCTGGTCGGTCTACTACCCGATCGAGAAGGTCGATCCCAAGTGGCGCAGCATTCCGTACGGCAAACCGCTCGGCAACCAGTGGCTTGACGTTCTCGATACCGACCTCGAGCCCTGTCCAGACTGGGTGCCGGGCGACCTCTATATCGGGGGCGTCGGGCTGGCCAGAGGTTACTGGCGAGATCCGGTAAAGACGCAAGCAAGCTTCATCGTCCATCCCCGGAGCGGCGAGCGGCTCTATCGGACCGGCGACCTTGCCCGGTACCTACCCGACGGCAACATCGACTTCCTGGGCCGCAACGACTTTCAGGTCAAGGTCGGCGGTTATCGGATCGAGCTCGGCGAGGTCGAGACGGCACTCGAGCGGCATCCGGAGGTCCGGGCCGCTGTCGCAGCTGCCCATGGCCAACCGCCTGGCCACCGGCGCCTGGTCGCCTACGTCGTCCCAGGCCAGTCTGGGACAATTCCCTCCCCCCTTGCAGGGGAGGGTCAGGGTGGGGGGTTTCTCCGCAGCGAAGCCCAGCTGGATCACTGGCAATCGGTCTTCGATGAGGTGTACCGGGATGGCGGCGATGTTCCTGCCTTTAACACCGCGGGTTGGGCGAGCAGCTACACCGCGAAACCGATTCCGGAGGAAGAGATGCGGGAATGGGTCGAGACCACGGTGCAGCGGATCCGTGAGCTTCAACCCCGACGCGTCCTCGAAATCGGCTGCGGCACTGGGCTGCTGTTGCGCCGCCTTGCGCCCGAATGCGAGCGCTACGTCGCGACCGATCGGTCGGTGCAGGCGATCGAACGTGTGCGTGAGCAGCTCGCCGCTGAGCCAGACCAATTGCGGCATGTCACGCTGCTGCGGCAGGATGCGGGCGATTTCAGCGGGGTCGAAAGACACGCGTTCGACCTGGTGATCGTCAACTCGGTGGTCCAGTATTTCCCCGATTCCCGCTTTGCGATGGACGTCCTGGCACGAGCCGCAGAATCGCTCGAGCCGGGCGGACACCTGTTTGTCGGAGATATTCGCAGCTTGCCGCTGCTTGAGTGTTTCCACGCATCGGTCGAGCTTCATCACGGGGAGCCGTCGAGATCGATACGGGAGCTGCGTGAGAACGTCGGCCAGCGCCTCCGGAAGGAGAGTGAGCTGATCCTGCATCCGCAGTTCTTTGCGGCGCTCACCCGCCGACTCGACGCGGCGCAGCTGCTCGAGGTTTCGCCTCGCCGCGGCCGCGCGCACAACGAGATGACGAGGTTCCGCTACGACGCGATCGTGCGGGTAGGCGCAGGCGCCGGAAGTCGGCTCGACGTCAAAGAACTCGACTGGCACAGCGACCGGCTCAACCTGCAGGCGCTGTCCCGATTGCTCCGGCCCGGAAACGACGAGGCGGTCGTGGTGAAGAACATCCCCAACCTTCGGGTCGAGCGTGACGTCCAGATCCTCGAAATGATGCGGTCAGTCTCGGCAGACGCCACCGTGGCCGATCTCCGGCGGCAGGTGAGCGAACTGGCGGTCCGCGGCGTCGAGCCGGAGCGCCTCCTCGAGCTCTCCAGGAACGTCTCGTACCGCATCCGACTCGACTGGTTGGCGGGCCGAGCCGATGGTTCTTTTGACGCCGTGTTCGTGCGCTGCGACCAGCCCGTCGATGGACAGGTCGTCCCAGACGCACCCCTCCTGGAATTGTCAGAGCTGGCCAACCAGCCCTCACACGCCGCGCCGCGTTCGGCGCTGCCCCAGCGGTTACGCGCCTATCTTCGCCAGAAGCTGCCCGAATACATGGTCCCGGCCTCGATCGTCCTCCTGCAAAGGCTTCCGCTGACGGCGAACGGCAAGGTGGATCGGGGCGCGCTCCCCGAGCCGCCGCCGGGCATGGGGCCGGGGGTCAACGCCGAGCTCGCCGTCCCAAGGAATCCGACCGAGCAGACGCTGGCGGACATCTGGTCCGAGCTGCTGGATACGCAGCGGTTGGGAATCCACCAGAACTTCTTTGAAGTGGGAGGCGACTCTCTCGACGCGGTTCAGCTGGTGGCGAAGGCGGGTCGCGTGGGAATCCATCTCACGCTTCGCCAGGTGTTCGAGCAGCCCACCATCGCGGCGCTGGCCACGCTGGCGGCGAGTCGGAACGGCCTGGAGCTCGCCGCTCCAGGCGATCCCCTCCCGGTCGTGGTCGCCGATCCTGATCACCGGTTTGATCCCTTCCCGCTGGTGCCGATCCAGCAGGCGTATCTCCTCGGGCGCAACCCGTTCTTCGAGCTCGGAAATGTCCCCAGCAATTTCCACGCCGAGTTCGAGATCGAGCACTTCGACGTGGGGCGGGCGGAGGTGGCGCTGCAGCGGCTTATCGCTCGTCACGAGATGCTGCGCCTGGTGGTGTCGGCAGATGGCCGGCAACAGATCATCGCCGAGGTCCCACCCTATCGAATTCAATCCCACGACCTGACCGCATTGAATGGTGATGCCCTGCACGCGCGGCTGAACCAACTCCGAGAGCAGGTGTCGCAGCACCGGATGGATCCGGAGCAGTGGCCGCTCCTGGACGTCCAGGCCGCCCGGCTCCCAGGTCGCGCGACGCGCCTCTTGGTCGCCATCGACCTGCTCATCATCGACGGGACCAGCCTTGGAATCTTCATGCGTGAGTGGGCGACGCTCTATCGGAATCCTGACGCCGAGCTGCCACGCCTCGAGCTCTCCTTCCGCGACTATGTTGTCGCGGCTGCCGGGATTGAAGCGTCCGATCTGTTCACAAGGTCGCGCGACTACTGGCTGACCCGCCTGCGGTCCCTTCCACCCGCGCCAGCGCTGCCGTTGGCCAGGCGGGCCGCCGCGCTTGATCGCCCGCGCTATCGGCGTCGGGGCCGCATCATCGATGCCGATTCCTGGAACCAGCTCAAAAAGCGTGCCGCAGCGGCCGGGCTGACCCCATCCGCCGTGCTCTTGACAGCCTATGCCGATGTGCTCAAGCGCTGGAGCTCGAGCCCGCAGATGACGGTGAACGTCACAATCGGGGATCGTCTACCGCTGCATCCCCAGGTGGAACAGGTGATGGGCAACTTTACCTCGGTCGTTCTCCTCGAAGTCGACGGCTACCCGGAGGCGACCTTCAACGATCGAGCCCGTGCGCTGCAGCGGCAGCTCGCTCGTGACCTCGAGCATCGGGCCTTCAGCGGTGTGCAGGTGCTCCGCGAGCTCGCTCGGCGGCGTGGCGCCAGCCGCGCCTTGATGCCGGTCGTCTTTACCAGCGTCGTGGGTGAACCGGTGAATCAACCTGGAAAAGATTTCGGTCGGCTCGTCGACGGTCTCCTGCAAACACCGCAGGTCTATCTCGAGAATCAGGTCGTCGAAGTGGGGGAGACGCTGCAAATCAACTGGGACGCCGTGGAGGACCTGTTCCCCGCCGGAATGCTCGACGAAATGTTCGATGCGTATGGTGCGCGGGTTCTCGAACTGGCGGATGAGGGTGCGGCCTGGGAGGACGTACAGGGAAGCGCCAGCCCCCACCCTGAGCCTCCCCCACAAGCGGGGGAGGGAAAGATCGATCTGCGGCTGGTGCCAAACGGCAGCCGGCTGCCGGAGGGTCCCCGGAACGATACCGAGAAGGCGCTCGCCAGGATCTGGGCCGAGCACCTCGCTGTCCCAGAGATCTCGATTCACGATCACTACGCCGAGCTTGGCGGCGATTCCATCACCGCGCTCCAGATCATCGCCAGCGCCGGCAAGGCAGGAATCCATCTCACCCCGCGGCTCTTCTTCGAGCATCCGACCGTGGCCGAGCTCGCCGCCGCCTCGACGACGCGGAAGCCCGCCGCCGAGCAGGACCCCGTGGTTGGACCGGTGCCGCTGACGCCGGTTCAACAGTGGTTTTTCGAGAACGAGCTCGCCTCGTACGACTTCTGGAATTATGTCTTTCTGTTTGAGACGCCGGTCGCCTTTCAGCGTAGGCCGCTCGAGCAAGCGCTGCGCCTTCTGCTGACCCATCACGACTCGCTCCGCTCGAGGTTCGAGCGACAGGACGGAATCTGGAAGCTCCGCATCACCGGCGCGGAGTCGGTGGGCCCGCCGCCGCTTTCCTGGTTCGACCTGGCCGATGTCGCGGAGGGCGAACAGACCGCGAGGCTGGAGAGGATGGCTGCGGATCTGCAGCGTGGCCTGGACCTCAAGGATGGCCCGGTGCTCCGCCTGGCGTATTTCGACCTGGGACCAAAGCCGGGGCGACTGCTGGTCATCGGCCACTGGCTGATCTGGGATATGTACTCGTGCCATGTCTTCTTCGAAGACCTGGCCAGCGCCTACGCGCAGTTCGTGCAGTCGGGGGAGTGCCGGCTTCCGGCCAGGACCACGTCGCTCCGCACCTGGTCAACGCGATTGCGGAGGTACGCCGGGTCACGGCGCCTGGCGAGGGAGACCGCCTACTGGCTGAGTCCGCGACGCGCTCGAGTTTCAAAGCTGCCCATCGACCACCCCGATGGGCGGAATACGTTGGATTCGGCGGAAACCCTGGTCAAGGCGCTCGATCCGGCCTTGACCCGCCCACTGATGCGCGCCTCGGCACGGCTCGACGTCCAGGTCAACGACATGTTGCTGACCGCGCTGGCGCGCGCGATCTCATGTTGGGCCGGTGTTCGAACCGTCCTCGTCGACCTGGAGGGCCACGGACGAGAGGACCTTTTCCCGGACTGCGACCTTTCGCGCACCCTCGGCCGGGTTTCGACCATCTTCCCGGTGCTGCTCGACCCCAGCCGTGGCGGAGCCCGACAGAGCCTGGCGTTGATTCGGAAACAGCTGGCTGCGGTACCGAGCCACGGCATCGGGTATGGGCTGTTGCGCTATCTGAGCCCGGAGCCGAAAACCCAGCGCGCGCTCGCTGAGCTGCCTCAGGCCGAGCTCGGCTTCAATTACCTGGGCCGCCTCGATGACATCTATTATGGTGGGCCGTTCAAGCCGGCCAGCGAATTCCCCGGTCCCCATCGAAGCCTGGCGGGCAACCGTGGCAGGCTGTTCGACATCCTGGCCGGCGTGGTCGGCGGCCAATTCGTGTTCGGCCTAACCTACAGCCGTAACCTCCATCGGCGGTCGACGGTCGAACGGCTCGCCGAGCAGCTGGTCGAGGAGATCGCGGAGCTGGCCCAGATGGGCTCCGAACCGGAAGTCGGCGCCGTCGCGGCCTCCGCGCCGGCGCAGGTTGACCCCGATCGACGCGTCATGGCCCAGGTTTTTATGGCCTGGGCGGATGGCAGGAGCCTCACCCCGGCATGATGCCCTGGCTACGCGAGGTGATGCTGCGACGGCGGCTCTATGTCATCGTGATCTGGCTCGCCGTGCTTGTCGCCGCGGTCCCCTTCGCCGTTCGGATGGGCGACCACCTGACGAGCGGGGGTTTCGATGTCCCGGGCAGCCAGTCGGAGCTGGCCGCCAGCGAGCTTCGCGCGGCCTTCCCCAACCAGCAGGCCGAACGGTTGAGCGTCCTCCTCGTTGGCGCGCCCGATGCCACCCCGGCCGATTACCAGGCGGGCCTCACGTTCGTCCAGCGGGCGGCCGCCACTCAGCAGGTCACCCCCGTGGTCGTGGATCCTCAGGCGATCGCGGCGATCGGACAGTCGCGATATGGCGCCCACCGGTATCTGGTGCCGCTCGAGTTCCAGGCAAGCTTCGATCGCACCGTCGACCTTGCACGATCCCTCTCGTCAACCCTCCTCAACAAGCCGTCGAACCTCCGCTCGGTCGACGTCTACCTGGTCGGCAGAACGGCGCAGGGCGCGGCGCTACAGGAACAATCGAAGCAGAGTGCCGCGGTCGCCGAGTCACTTGGATTCCCGGTCGTGTTGCTCATCCTGCTGTTCGTCTTCGGTTCGCTCGCCGCCGCCGCCCTGCCGCTTGCGCTGGGAGTGGTGAGTGTCACGCTCACCGGCGCGGCGATCTATTTCGTCTCGCAGGCGATTGAGATGTCGGTCTTCGTGACGAACGTGACATCCCTGATCGGGATCGGGGTCGCCGTCGACTATGCGCTCTTCATGCTGGTTCGGTACCGCGAAGAGATCGCCAAGGGCGCGACCCGGGAGGAAGCGGAGCGGACGATGCGACGGACCTCGGGTCGCGTCGTGCTCTTCTCCGGCGTAACAGTGGTGGTTTCGGTCGCCAGCATCTTCGTCCTCAACAACACCGCGCTGCGGTCGCTGGCGCTGGGCGCAATGATCGTCGTCGGCATTTCCGTGGTCGGGGCGACGATGCTGGTGCCGGCGCTCATCCGCGTGTTCGGCGGGCGCCTCGAGCGGCCGAGGCGCCGTGCGGCGAGGCGGGGCTTCTGGTCGCGCTGGGTTGGGCTGGTGATCGCGCGCCCCTGGAGGAGCCTCGTCCTGGCCGGCGGACTCCTCCTTCTTCTGAGCCTGCCCGTGCTGGGCATGAGGGTGGGTGACGACACGATCCGGCAACTTCCACCCGGCAACCACGCGAGGCAGGGCGCCGGGCTGGCAGCCACGCTCGAGGGCGCCGGCGCGCAATCGCCGCTGCTGGTGGTCGTCCGCGTTCGCAACAGCGTTCAGGACACGGATCCGATCGTGGGCGAGCTGCGCCAGTTGGGTCGGCAGGTCGCCGCCGCCCCAGAAGTGTCCGCGGTGACGCCACCCACCCTGAGCCAGGACGGAAAAACGCTATTCGTCGCTGTTGTCGCTCACCACGAGCCTGAGGATGAAAGGGTGGTCGCGCTGGTCCAGGACCTGCGCCACCGTATCCTCCCCGCCAGTCCGTTGAGTCACGACCCGAATGTCCTCAGCATGAACGTCGGCGGCAGCCCCGCGACCGCGCTCGACCTGGCAGAGCTGGTAACCGGCAAGCTGCCCCTGGTGGCCGGTCTGTTGCTCGCGCTCAGTTATGTGGTCCTGCTCGTGGTCCTGCGCTCAGTCCTGCTTCCGCTCAAAGCTATCCTTCTCGACCTGCTCTCTGTCGGTGCCGCGTTGGGTGTTCTCGTCATCGTTTTTCAGTGGCAACCGCTGCAGGGCCTCGGCCTCCGGCCGTCGGTGTCACGCTTGCAGGCGGTCGCGCTGCCCCTTGTTCTGGCCGTCGTGTTCGGCTTGTCGATGGATTACGAGGTCTTTCTCCTCACTCGCATCCGGGAGCGTTACGAGGCGACCCGCCACAACTCGTTTGCCGTCGCCCAGGGCATTGCCAGCAGCGCGCCGACGGTGACCAGTGCGGCGCTGATCATGGTGGCCGTCTTCACGGTCTTCGCGACCGTCAGCGTTCCGGTGGTGCAACAGATCGGCCTCGGCTGCGCGGTCGCCGTGGCCGTGGATGCGACCATCACCCGCATGGTCCTGCTGCCGGCCCTGATGCAGCTCCTGGGCGAGTGGAACTGGTGGATGCCGCGCTGGCTCGATCGCCGTCTGCCCGGGTTTCCCGCCCCCCACCCCGACCCTCCCCCGCGAGGGGGGCGGGAGGTTTTCGCGTCATGAACCTGACGACCCTGCGAGACGTCATCGCGCTGATGTCTCGGCGCCGAGGTGGCCTCACTTTCGTCGACGGAGGCCTCACCGAACGCCGGCTCAGCTATCCCGAGCTGGCCGCCTCGGCGGGGGCGGTCGGGGCAGCCCTTCGTGCCCGCGGTGTTCGGTCAGGGGACCGCATCTGCCTGATCGGACGCACCTCCCCGGAGCTCGTGATCGGGCTATTCGCCACCTGGCATGCCGGCGCCGTGCCCGTGGTCCTGCCGCTCCTAAGGCGAAGGCAGCTGCAGGAAGTGCGACGCCGGATCGATCAGGTGAACGCCAGGATGCTGCTTGCCGAGTCATCGCTCAAGGACTCCATCCCATCGCTCGATGGAACGCTCGTGGTCTCCGTTGACGAGCTCCTCAAGACCGCGACGCTCGGCGGGGATTGGGTGCCCGAGGCCCCCGATGACCTCGCGCTGTTGCAGTTCACCTCGGGGTCCACCGCTCACCCCAGGGCCGTGGCGCTGGCGCACCGTCAGATCCTGCATCAGGTCCGGGCGCTGCGTGCGGTGCTGAGCACAACCGGCGCTGACACCTGGGTTTCGTGGTTGCCGCTCTACCACGACATGGGATTGATCTGGCTGGTAGGGGCCGCCGTGTTCGGCGCGCCCATGGTGCTCGAACCGCCAGAGGAATTTCTCGGCCGGCCGAGCTCCTGGCTCGATGCGATCTCCAGGTACGGCGCGAACGGTACCGGGGCGCCCAACTTCGCCTTCGGCCTGGCCGCGCGCGACCTTGCGCTCAACCCTCGGCGGCTCGACCTCTCGTCGCTTCGCAACATCGTCACCGGCGCAGAACCCATCGATCTCCAAACATTGACCTCGTTCGCCTTGCTGGCCGAGCGCTATGGACTTCCGCGAAATGCGCTGCGCCCGGCCTATGGCCTCGCGGAGGCAACGGTCGCCGTCACCATCGCCAGACCCGATCAGCCGGTCCTTTCCTACATCGTGTACCGGGAGAGCCTCGGGCCGGGCAGTGAGGTTCGCCGCGCTGAAGACGAGAGCAGCGCCACCCGAACGCTGGTGTCCTGTGGCAAGCCAATTCCCGACACGGACGTCCGCATCCTCACCGCCGCGGGAGCGCCGCAGCCAGCCTGGCATGTCGGCGAGATCGCCGTCCGCGGGCCGAGTGTCATGCTGAGCTACTGGTCCGAGCCGAAGGCAACCGCCGACGTCCTCCGTGATGGATGGCTCCGCACCGGCGACCTCGGCTTCATCACCGATGACGGCGAGCTGGTCGTCTGCGGTCGGCTGAAGGACATGATCATCGCCGGCGGACGCAACATTTACCCCGAGGAGTACGAGCGCGTGGCGGAATCGATTGCGGGCGTTCGACCGTCTGGCAGCATGGCCTTCGCGCTACCGGAGATGGAACGGATGGTCCTGGTGGTCGAGGTCCGTCACGCGACCGTCGATCCGCAAGAGCTGGCCAGCCGTGTCCTGCTCCAGGTACGAGCGGAGACCGGGTATGCCCCCGGGGAGCTGGTGCTGGTGCGAGCCGGTGGCTTGCCGAGGACCTCGTCTGGCAAGAAGCAGCGAGGCCTCTGTCGGGAGCTCTATTTGACCGAGCGCTTGCCGGTGCTCACCACCCTGAGGCGTTGATGGCCGGCGCATCGCCAGCCACCAGCCCGGCATCTGAGACCTTCGACTTCCTGATCATGGGGGGCGGGTTCGGCGGCGTTGAGGTGGCGCAACAATTACGGCGACGGAGCCAGACCGCGACGGTGGCGATCGTGACGCCGAGCGCATCGATGCTCTACCGGCCATGGTTGATCTACCTCCCGGCGCAGCGGATTGCGATCGAGCAGGCCCGCATCGACCTCCATCCCTGGGCGGCGAGGCACCGCATTCGCTTGATCGAGGGGGGCGCCCAGACCGTCGAACCCGACGACCACCGGGTCCTGGTGAGCGGCTCGCCGCTTGGCTACCGGGTCCTGACGGTGGCGACCGGTGCGGTCTCGGATCGGGGTCGAATCGCGGGCGCCGACCGGTACGCGACCTGGCCCTGCGACCTCGATGACGCCCTCCGCTTCAGCCAGCAGTTCGCGACCATGTCGACGGGTGTGGTGACGGTCATCTCGGCGGGCGAGAGACCGGGGCCCGGGCTGGAGTACGCCGGCTGGCTGACCAGGGCGTTGGAGGCGAAACCCAAATCATCGGTGCGGGTGCGCCTGCTGGACCATGATGCGGCCCTGCATCATCATCTCGGTCCAGGCGCCATGGCAGTCGTGCGGCGCTTCTTCGAGACGCGCGGCCACGAGCTCGTCGAAGGACAGGTTGAAGCGGTTCATCCGGATGCCGTCGAACTCACCGGCCAGGGCCGACTCGAGTCAGCGCTGACCGCCGTGGTTGGCCCGCTCTCGGGTTGCACCCAGGCGCTTTCGCCCGACCTGGTCGACCCCGGCGGCTTCGTCGCGGTCGACGCGTCGTTTCGTAGCCGGGCGAATGGCGAACTCTATGCGGTCGGCGACGTGGCCGGCCCCGCCGGTGATGGCGCGCTTCCCAAGTCCTGGGTCATGGCTCGCCTGCAAGCACGGACGGTCGCGGCAAACATGCTCGCTACGCTCCAGGGGAAAAGCCCGATGCCGTTCAACGTCCGGAAGGCTCGCCGGCTGGCGTTCCTGATGCCGGACTTCGGCGGAAGGACCGTCGTCGTGAAGAACCGGCGGCTGCTCCTGCAGGGGAGCCTGCCGCTGACCCTGCGGTCATGGATGGATCGTCGGTACATCAGGAGCCACTCGAGGTGACCCCAATCGAAAACGCGAATGGCTCCCATGCGGCCCTACCCGCCGGCGAGCTCCACTTCTGGAGCGTGGAGCTGGACGGCGTACCTCGAGCCCAGGTCGAAGTGGCCGCCGGGGTTCTGAGCGCCGATGAACGGGCTCGCGCGGAGCGAATTCAGTCGCCCCAGCGCCGGCGTCGCTGGATAGCCTGCCGGTGCGTGCTTCGCGAGGTCCTGGCCCGCTATTGCCGTACGCCACCTCAACGCATCAACTTCCGGTACGGCCCCTACGGAAAACCCGAGATCGCGGCGGACGAATCGGCGTGCCCAATCTACTTCAGTGTCAGCCACAGCCAGGGGCAGGCGGTTTACGCGGTCGCCGGCAAGCCGGTGGGCGTGGACCTGGAGCGCCACCGCCCGCTGCCCGTCGACGAACTGGCCGGCCGGTTCCTCTCAGCGTATGAGGCCGCAGCGGTCGAACAGCAGACCGGAGCCGCACGACAGGCACTCTTCTTGCGATGCTGGACTCGAAAAGAGGCCTATCTCAAGGCCATTGGCGTGGGCCTGTCAGGATCGTTGACCGACTTCGATGTCGATCTGCGTCCCACGGCGGAGCGCGCCTTGATCGCGCACCGCGGGGACGCCCGCGAACCGGATCGGTGGACGCTGTTCGCACCCGTCTCCGAACCTGGGTTTGAGGCTGCGGTCGTCGTCAGTGGTCGACCCTGGGCGCTGCGGCGCTTCGACTGGGAAGCCGCTCAGTAACAACGGTCGCTGTCATCACGGAAAAATCAGTAGGCGCACGGATGTGGCCGCAGGCGGCCGCGAGCGAATATGCACGAATGGGGCTGCGGTCTTTCGCCGCGCCGGCCGACCAGGGCAACGAGTCGCCCGAGGCGATCCTCGCCCGTCTTGATCGCCACCTTGAGCGCGCCGAGCTCGAGCTCCGCCAGCTCCGCGGCGGCTACGAGGCGCTGTTGAAGGCACGGCTCCGGATCAGCGAATGGCCCGCGGATGGGGCTACGCTCGACGCCCTGACACCTCGCGAGCGCCGCGTCGCCGTCCTCGTGGCCGCCGGAAATAGCAACCGTGAGGTGGCCGAGCTGCTTGACGTCAGCGTGCATACCGTCAAGAGCCAGGTCAAGAGCATCCTTCGCAAACTCGAGCTACACACGCGCTGGCAGCTCGCCGATGGTCGCTTTGAGGGATAATCCACGAATCGCAACGATCGGTCGCGGCGGCGGCATGGGCTTGCTCGACCTTGTCGTCGAGACGAAAGGGCTGGGGAAGCGCTATGGCGGGACCGTCCTGGCGGTCGACAACCTGGAGCTCCGCGTGCGCCGCGGCGAGGTGTATGGATTTCTGGGGCCAAACGGCGCTGGGAAGACCACCACGCTGAAGATGCTGCTCGGCCTTGTCCGTCCAACGGCGGGGAGCGCCACCGTCGTGGGCCATCCGGCCGGCGCCGGAGAAGGCCTCAAGCACATTGGCGCCATCGTGGAATCGCCGGCGTTCTATCCATACCTCTCAGGGCGAGACAACCTGACCGTCATGGCGGATTACTCACGTGTCGCCTCATCGAGGATCGATGCGGCGCTTGATGAGGTACAGCTCGCCAATCGCGCCCGCGATAAGTTCGCCACCTATTCGTTGGGGATGAAGCAGCGTCTTGGTATCGCCGCGGCCCTGCTCAAGGAGCCCGACCTGCTGATCCTCGACGAGCCCACCAACGGGTTGGATCCGGCCGGCATGGTCGAGATCCGCGCGCTGATCAAGGAGCTGGGTCGTGGCCAGCGCACGGTGCTTCTCTCCAGCCACCTGCTCGGCGAGGTCGAACAAATCTGCGACCGCGTCGGCGTCATCCAAAAAGGCAAGCTCGTCACCGAGGGGACGGTCGAGGAGCTGCGCGGCGACGTCACGCTGCTGGTACGGGCGCAGCCGCTGTCGCAAGCCGGGGAAACCCTGGAGCGGCTCCTAGGACGCGACGCCGTCTCGATCGAGGATGGCGTGTTCCGTCTCAAAGTTGACTCGTCCCGGGCGGCCGAGATCACCCGGACGCTGGTTGCCGCCGGGGTCGAAGTGATCGAGGTACGGAGAAGCGAACGCTCCCTGGAAGAAGCCTTCCTGACGATCACCGGCGACGAGAGCGGACTGTGATCGGCGCACTCAAAGGCGAATGGCGCAAGACGCGCAAGCGTCCGGGAGTGTGGGTGCTCTGCGGCATCTTGCTGGCTGCGCTTGTGCTCCTCGAATACGTCATTGGCTGGCTCTACCTGACCTACGCACCGGCCGGCGGCAACTTTCCAGCTGGAACGCATGCCGCCGACTTCAAGGTCAACGTCTATCCGGAGAACTTCATTAAGAACTCGCTCAGCGGCGGCGGCACGATCGGCGGCGCCATCGCGCTGATCCTGGGCGTGCTCAGCATGGGCAGCGAATACGGTTGGGGCACGCTCAAGTCGACGTTCATCCAGCGACCGTCGCGCCTGACCACGTGGGCCGCGAAGCTGGTGGTGCTCGCCGGATTGCTCGCGATCCTGGTCGTTCTCTTCTATGTACTGGCTGCGGCGTCGAGCCTCTTGCTCGCTTCACTCGATGGGGTGTCGTCCACCTGGCCTCCGCTCGGTGAGATCGCGCGAGCGGTGGGAGCAACCTGGCTCGTCTTTTTGATGTGGGCCTCGCTGGGCATGCTCCTCTCCGTGCTGTTTCGTCAGTCCGCGCTGGCCATCGGCATTGGCCTGGTCTACCTGCTGCTGATCGAGGCAATCTTCGGCGGGATCTTCGGCGGGTCCGACGCGTTCCGCGCGGTGGAGCGACCATTGCCGGGAGCAAATGCCGCCGCGCTCCTCGCCTCCTTCGGCCGGGTGGTGATCCGCGGAGTCAGAGATCAATCCCCCGCGCCGGTGGCGGGAGCCATTCAGGCCGCCGTGGTCGTGCTCCTGTACATCGTGGGGTTCTCGATAGTCGGCGGCTTTCTCCTGCGCCGGCAAGATGTGAGCTAGTCGGAAGGCGCCCACGTGAGCGCGTTCGGCTCGTAGGGCGGGTAGTTGGTACCCCCTCCCCAAAAGGGGAGGGGGTTTTGAACGGCCTTAGAGTTCTTCCGGGTCCAGACCGCTCGCCTGCGGGGCTCCAGAGTTGCACCAGCACCAGCAGCAGCAACAGCAGCACCAGCCGGCCGGAGCGACAACCGCACGCTTCGACATCCATTTCTCCTCGGTCCGGGTCGCAGCGCTCAATCTCATGGCGTGGCCTCCTGGTTGATGGCGTACCCCCTAGGGATAGGGCAGGGGATCGACCCTCAAATCGGCATACGAAAGCACACCGTCCTCCGGCGCTCGACGCCCGGCGGCGTCCTTGAAGCGTGGGTGCCCGAACACCGGCCTCGATTGCACGAAGGCCTGGGTGAGCTCGGGGATGAATGCCTTCATCACTTTCAGCTCCTTGAGCTGCGGCAGGGAGAAATCGAAGACGATGGGGTCGATGCCATGCCGGCGCAACATGGACGTCACGATTTCGAACCGCTCGGCCGCGGTTCGGCCGCTGCTCGAGGGGAGCGATGAGAAGGGGATCTGCCGGTTGCCCTTGAGGTACCAATCGAGCTTGCGCCGGTTCTTGCGATGCCCGTAGTAGCCGATCACCTTGAAGAACAGGTTGATCTTGCTGATGGGGTCATCCGGATCCATATCAAACATCCGGGAGACCGCCTCACCGGTGATCCGTTCGGGCGCCATGACGGCTAGCTGGATGGTCCGCTCCGATTGGCCGAACTCGCTCAAGGCGCGGAGCAGCGCGCCCTCGCGGTCCAGGTCGGCGCCGCCGCCCGCGTTGTAGGAGTGGCGGATCAGCCAGGGGTCGAGCTGCACGGCGGTGATCACATTCACCTCGGGGAAGTCCATGGCATGGGAGTAGAGCTTGACCTCGCCTGGTAAATGCCGCAGGTCGTCCAGCAGTTCCCGCAGGATGGGGTTTTCGGGCTCGACATCCATAACGATCTCTTCGGCAGGCATGCTGCAATACCAGCGCAGGTTGATGGCGTCGCGTTCCATCAATTCGACGATGCCGTGCGCCAGCGCCTCTTCCCTCGTCAGGTGGCAGCTCAGCCCTCCGCTCACCGCATAGCCGATCAGCCCCTCACCGGGACGCAGCAGGTGCATCAGCTCGAGCAGCTGCGCCGGCACCCAGACCTTCTCGCCAGTCAGCAGTCGTTCCCCTTCGATCCATCCCAGCGTCGTGTCTTGCGTGAAGGGCTCAAAGATGAAGTTCTTATCGCGGTATTGCTCGGGAGCAAAGAGCGGGATGTCCTGCGGGCTCAGACAGCGGAGCCCTTGCGTCGAGAGTTCGCGGTAGGTCCCGTAAACGTGCTCGCCGGCGCCCATGATGCACTGCAGCGATCCGGAGCATCGCTCGACCGCCTCGCCCAGGCTGGAGACGAACATGCCGAACAGGTCAAAGCCCTTTCCGCCGGCAAAGATGGTCTGTTCCAGCTTGGTGTCCAGTGACGACATGTTCGACATGCGCTGCCAGATGTGGTTGAGGTTGAAGTACTCGCTGTGACCCACGTTGACGTGGAGCCCTCCTCCCGGTCCAAAGTAGGTCACCGCCTTGCGGACCGGTCCGCCAATCGGCTGGTAGAGGCTCAAGATTTCTTCCAGGGCCGGGTGCAGTTCTCCCGGGGAGAGGTAAGGAAGCGCCTCATAGCCCTGGTTGATATGCATCGAGTTGACCTGGAACTGGTCGACGGGTCGCCGGGTGGCTACGCCCACTTAAAGGTCCTCCAGCTCACCAGCACCGCTCCGACCGCGAAGATGCCCATCACGGCGAGCGCCTTGGGCGTCGAGCCTGCGCGCAGGCCTTCGCCGATCCAGGTGTTGGTCAGCGCGTCGTTCACATAGGTCAGGGGCACGAAGTCGCCGATGCGGGCAAGCCAGTGCGGCATCTCGTTTCGCGGAATCGCCGCCCCCGAAAGGAAATACATGGGAAAGAGCAGGCTCATACCGACCGCCTGCGCGGTGCGTGCGGTGCTGATCAAGCCACCCAGGGCGAAGCCCACGGCGAACAGCGCGCCAGCGCCGAAGAGGAGGGCGATCGCGAAGCTCAGCACGTCGTCGCTGAAGTGCAGGCCGAACATCAGCGAGCTCAATACGATCATGAGGGTGCCGGACACCAGGAACATCACGAATTCCACGCTGACCAGCACTGCCAGCAGGGCCTCCAGCGTGATCGGGCTGGCCCGGTAGCGTTTGAGGATCCCGTGTTCTTTGTAGACCGAAATTACCACCGGAATCCCGATCAGGCCGAGGTTGGCGAGGACAAACGCCATCAGGGAGGGAACGTTAAGGTCCGAGACGCGGTATCCGGGATGCGCCTGGAAGTGCCCGAACGCCGAGCTGAGGATGAAGATCAGCACCAGCGGGAACACGATCGTGAAGAACACGGCGAACGGTTCCCGCAAGAACAGCTTCAGTTGCACGGTTAGCAACCGGCTGTACGCTCTGAACCTTTTCATCATCAGTCCTCCCGGTACTCTCGGCCGGTCAGCAGGAGGAATAGGTCCTCCAACCGCGCCCGGCGGATCTCGATGTCAGTTGCCTGCACGCCGCGGGACTGGGCGAACAGCGAGACCTCGCGGAGGAAGGCTGCTCCCTTGCCATAGACCACGAGCTGGTCCCCGACCGATTCGACCGATCGAACCCCAAGCGCCTCACGTCGCTGCTGAACATCTTCTTTGGACACCGCGGCCCCTTTGGGCAGGGCAACTCGGGTTTCCAGCCCATGCTCGTCGAGCAGGTGCTTCGGTGTGCCGGAGGAGAGCAGGTGTCCGTGGTCGATGATGGCGATCAGGTCACACTCGGCTTCGGCCTCGTCCATGTTGTGGGTCGTGAGCAGGATGGTCGTCCCGTCGCGCGCGTAGCCGTGCAGCGTCTGCCAGACGTTGTAGCGCGCCTGCGGGTCGAGCCCGGTCGTCGGCTCGTCGAGGATCAGCACCTTTGGGCTGCCAATGAAGGCCAGGGCCGTCAAGAAGCGCCGCTTCTCGCCACCCGATAACTTCCCGTACATCATTGACTTCTTGGCCAGCAGGCCGAAGGTTTTGAGCAGCTCGTCGCCATTGGCCGGCCGGTCGTAAAACGCCGACCACATCCAGAGCGCTTCCTCGAGCCTCAGCCTGGTGTGCATGCTGTTCTCTTGCAGCTGCACGCCAAGCTGCTGGAAGAGCCGGCGACGCTCGGTGAACGGATCCATCCCCAACACGCGCACGCGGCCGGCGTCCGCTTCGCGCAGGCCCTCCATACATTCGACGGTCGTGGTCTTGCCCGAGCCATTGGGGCCGGTCAACGCAAAGATCGAGCCCTCGGGCACCGAGAAGCTCAGGTCCGACACCGCCAGGAGCTCGCCATATCGCTTGCTCAACTGATCGACCTGGATGACGGGCGCTGCCGCGGTCACCACGGTTCTCGCATCGATCTCTTCCTGTAGCACGATACCGTCTTCTGTGAGCAGTCCCATTTCAGGCCGCCTCCATTTCCTTGATTGCGCCTTTCAACTGGCCGAGCAGGGGTTCTCGGTCGACCAGCTGGCCGCGGCAAACGACGTAACGGATCCTGGCCAGGTTCGCCATGTCGTCCAGCGGGCTGGCATCGAGCAGGAGGAGGTCGGCATTGGCCCCGGGCGTCACGACGCCGGCATCAGCCTGGCCGAGGAGCGAAGCTGCCGATGACGTCGCGCTGGCCAGCACCGCTACCGGGGTGATCCCGTAACGGACCATCTCGGCGAGCTCCTGGTGCAGGCTGAATCCCGGCGCCAGTGAGGGGTTGGGCGAATCCGTCCCGGCCACCACGCGAACGCCGGATTGGGACAGCAGGCGTGTCATCTCTCCCATTCGCTTGAGGCCACCCTGAACTTCCACGAGTTCTGAGCGGCTCAGGTTGGGGATCGGCATGTACTGACGCATGTAGCGCCCGCCGAACGCCATGCCAACCGGGCCGCGCAGCCGCTTGAAGTACTTGTGGTAGGGCATGACGGCGGCGGCGTAGTCCAGGTAGGGGTCGTTGACCATCTCCTCGATCAGGCACCAGCGGCGCGAGACGAGCAGCGTCGGGCATACCACGGTTTGACGCTCGAGCAGCAGGTCGATGAGGCTGGCGACGCCGCGCGATTCGAGCTCGACGCGGCTCCAGGCGCGGGCCCGCTCCACGAGGGAGAGCCCGGGCTTGAGGGTGCTGTCGAGCATCTCGCTATCGAGCAAGTTGGCGACGTGCTCCAGGCTCCTCACGCCCAGCTCGGCCGCTTGCCTGGGTGTGGTGACCGCGCAATCGGCGGCGACCGACAGTCCGGCTTCAGTGGCGCTTTCAACGATGGCGCCCATGATCTCGGGCGTGATATGCACGTAGGTCTTGATCAGGTCCATGCCTTCCAGCCGCAGGCACTCGACGTGGTGGCGCGCGTCCTCTTTGGTCTGGACGACCCGGGAGAACGGCCAGGTCAGCGGCGGCGTGTCGAGCAGCGGACCTGAGCTGAAGATACGGGGCCCGTTGTTTTTCTCCGTCCACTTGCGCAGGTAGAGGATGGTCTCGAGACTGTTGCCGGTATCCCGCAGCGTGGTCAGGCCGTTGTAGAGGCAGCTGCGGACGAAGGTCTTGACCGGTTCGAAAGGGACGCCCGCCGGCATACCTTCTCGGTAGCCGCTGATATGCACATGGGCATCCACCAAACCCGGCATCGCGAATGCGACGCGGAGGGGAGAGGGCTTGTCCGTGGAAAGCGTATCAGGTTCCGCTCCCCTGGCATCGACGCGGGAGATCCGTCCTCCCTCGACGCGAATGCGCGCGCCTTTGACCAGCCGGTGGCCATCGAAGAGCTCGTCGCACTCGATTTCAAGAACGGGTGTAGCTTGGCTGGACATTGAGGTCCCTCCTCCGTAAATCTCGACCGACCAGCAGCGCGAAGGCGAAGTGGGACAGGATCGGAACCAGGATGGTGCCGCTCGCCAGGAACAAGGCCCCCCAAACAAAGCCTTCGATGGACTTGAGCAGGACGTTTCGCGCCCCGAAGATGTAGTGGTTCGAGCCAAACGCAACCGAGGACACGACCAGCGCGAGGGCGGCCGACCAGCCGAACCGAGCCGGCAGCTGCATCAGCAGGAAGCCACGCCACAACCACTCCTCGCCCAAAACGAAGCCGATGGCGTAGAGGGTCCAGGCCCAGGCCGAAAGCCCGATCTCGGCCATCTCCGACGTCCGGCCGTCGAGCGCGGCGCCCACCAGCGCGGGCAGGTGGGGGCCGGCGCGGTCCAACGCGGTCGCCACGACTTTCTCGAGCACGAAGAGCGCACCGCCGATCACGATGGCGACCGCCGCCCACAGGCTGACGCTACCATTGGCGGCCAGGGTGCCGGCGACATTGATGAGCCCGGTTCGTCCGGAGGCCGTCGAGGCGATCACCCCGAAGGCCGCCGCCAGCATTAGCGGGTACCAGAAGAAGGTGTGTCGCTGAAACTTCGACAGCCAGCGGCCACGGGTCTGATAGATGAAGAAGAGCGCGGTAAAGGCGAGCAGCGTAATCAGGGGGAAGGCGAGGACCACGACAATGCCGATCATTCGATGCCTCCGGGGGTCATAGGACCGGTGCATCCATGGTGGGTCGGGTGCCCACCGGGAACAGCAAGACGGCAAACTCGTTTCGGCCGTCGATCTCGAGCAGGCTATTGACGGCGTCTTCACGAAAGCCCGCCACCGCGCAGGTCCGGAGCTTCAACGCCGTGGTGACCAGATAGAGGTTCTGGCCCACGAATCCGACGTCGAGGTGCGCGTGACGATAGCCGCGCGGCCCGTACTTCCAGATGAGGCGCTCCAGCACCGAGGTCAGGATGACGACCACGCCGGCGCTCTGCAGGAAGTCCTGGAACATGCAGCAGTTGACGATGGCTCGTCGCATGTTGCCGCGATTCAGCAACTCCAACGAGTGGTCGATGGGGTTGTAGTGGTGGAGTCCCTGGGGCACCCCATCGACGCGGTTGACGATCAGGTAGATCTCCGCGGACTGGAGGCCGCCGGCGCTGGGCGACCACCTCACCGGGAAGTCGCGCTGGCTGTAGGCGGTGACGTGTTTGCGGATGCCGTAGGTGTGATAGAGGAGGCTACTCAGATCCGCCAGGGCGATCGGGGTATCGCCGTAGTCACGCCGTGACGCCCGCGCCCGCAGGACGCGATCGAGCGGATCCGACATCGGGGTGAACTCTCTTGGCAGCGGCGTCACGGGACGGTCGGGATAGGGCTTGACCATGGCGGCTGCCACGGTGGTGGTCTCGTCGATCTCCCAGGGGAGCGCCTCGCTTTCATTCTTGATGTAGCGATGGATGATGCCGATCGGGTCCAGGGTGGCGGGCCGCAGCGGATCCTGCTGCACCCGGTCCAGGATGCCCCGCAACGTTGCCTGATCCGGCAGGCTCATGCCAGCGATCATGTTCATGAGGCCGGGATCGACGGGCCGCTCCAGCATCGGCGCCCTCATGGCGTTCATGACTCGACCCGGCTTCGATGGTCGGCGGAAAGGCGGAGCATCGCGAGTGTCGACCGTTCGACGCCGTCAAGGCGGAGCAACCCGTCGAGGCGAGCGTCGTAAAAGTCTACGGTCGCTGCGACGGAAAGCTGCTCCTTTTCCCCGATCTGCTCGAGGCAGCGCAGCAGCGCGCCTGCATCCATCAAGGTGCGCCGGTAGCCTCGCGGACCCTGCAAGACCATATAGCGCCAGGGGGCGGCCACCACGAACAGGTAGGCCTCGACGCGGGTTCTGGGTTGGGGCGGCAGGGTCGGCGTCAGCGCGGACAGCAGCTCCAGTTCGTCGGGCAGGATCAACCGCTCGAGCCAGAGGAATGGGCTGTCCGGAGCCAGATGGTAGATCCGGCCTTCCATGACCACCAGCAGGTCGAGGGCGTAGCGCAACTCGCCGAGATCGGGCTCGGACAGCCGGCGCAGAAACCGTCCCAGCGCGCCGGGCAGGATTTGCAGCCGCTTCATGATTCCGCTCGTTTGCGCCGTCTCGAGGTCCAGGTCGGCAGCCTGCGGCCGGTAGGCCGTGGCATAAAACCATCGCCGGGTGGAGGCAAGCGCCTCCTCATCCATGAAGGTATTGACGGTGGAGTGAGCGCTGATCTTGGTGTTTTCGTGGAACAACTCGGCCACCTGTGGGGTCGATGAGAGGAACCGCTGGAAATAGTCCGTCGCCGGGTTGCGCAGCAACTCGACGCTGTTCGGAGAGGCGATCACCGCCTCTTCCAGGGTTGTCAGGCGGCTCATGCTTGGCCACGCCGCGGTTCGCGCCGCAGAAGGACCTTGCGCCGGAATCGGTGGAGCGAAGGGGGTCGCTACCACGGCTTCGTCCGCCAGGATCGGCTCGTCGACGATCACGGTCTGCTCATTCATGGTGGCCCACTACAGGAACGTGTGCCGGTACGCCGCCCGTACCCCATTACAGGCTGGACAGCGAGGTACCCGGAGGACGTCCTGGTAGTCGAATGACATCCGCTCGAAATCGACATGGACTGCGCGTCCCACCGTGAAGGCCGTGCCGGAGAGCAGGAAGCGCAGCGTCGAAATGGCGCCCAGCGACGCCGCAACCTCCGAATACGACGGAAGGACCGGGCGGACAGATGCATGGCCGTTCGCCTGCAGGTGTTCCTTATAAAGCAGGTACTCGTCCTGGCGCGTGTGCGACGCCTCGGATTGGATCTCGAACTCCAGGTAGCAGCTGGTCTCCCCCGGGACATAGGTCGGCCCGACCGTCGCCTGGCTCCCGTCGACAAAAATGCTCATCCAGGGCTTTCGCTGCCGGATCGACGCGGCATTCACGGCATGAAGAGTCGCCGGGGCGAAGGACTCGAGCGCGCAGATCACGAAGTCGGTGGCCTCGAATAAAGCCACGAGCGACGCTTCGTCGCTCATTGACTGCGCTCGGGCGCTTGCCGCGGTGAACCCGTCGGCCGTGAGTTGCTGCTGGAGCAGCTCCACGTAGGGCCGCCCCACCGCAACCGTCGATTGGTTGAATCCGAACAGTCGTCCTTCGCGGGTGTCTTCGACACTCCGTCGATCGAGAAGGACAAGTTCTTTTGGGGTGAATCCGGCGAGCTGCCTGGCAACCCGAGCCCCCAGGAAGCCGGCGCCAACAAGCCCGATGCGCGCCTGCCCGAGGGTCCGAGTGGCGGGCCCATCGTTGGCCATCAAAGTGTCGAGGTAGGCAAGCGCGAGGTCCTGGTCGGGTTGGATCAGGACCTTGCGAACGGAGAGGTAATCGAGCAGCGTGCCCGCCGGCTCGGCCTCGTCTTTGCCGATGACGTCTTCGCCCAGCAGGTCGGCGAGAGAACCCGGCCTGTTCAGGCGGTCGAGCACCCTCCCCATGAGTTTCGTCCGACCCTCGTCCGTAATCACCTCGGAGAACAGTGAGCGAATGCCGTGTTTGACAATGACCTCGTCGTCGCTACATCGGATCACTTGGAGATGCGGGTTGACGACGAGCACCTCAGCACGATCTATCACAACTGCTCCCTCCAGTAGATGCGTTGTTAGCGCGCGCTCGTCTCTATAGTTCTTCGGGGTCTGAACAGCTCGACTGCGGCGACGCGGCGTTGCACCAGCAGTTGCAGCAGCAGCAGCAACACCATCCCGCCGGCGCGACTACGGCTCGTCGCGACATCCACTTGTCTTCGGATCGTCCAGTTGAAATCAGTCTCATTCGAACTCCTTTTGACGGGGCCTTGTGGACGAGACCCATTAGGTACGGGTTGTAGCCTCCGGCCGCTCGAAGTCAAGTCCTCGCCGACCGATGCCGGGTTCTCTCTTTCTGGAGTCTCTGCGCCCCGGCGGATTAGGAAAAGAGCAGGCGCCTCTTGACTTTAGGGCGAGGGGGGAGTCGCGGCGAGCATGACGGCCGCTTGCGCCAGGGAGGCGGCGCCCAGCTTCTCTTTGGCGACGGTGAGGCAGTGTGTCACCCGGCGCGGTGATTTATGGACGCGTGCAGCGATCTGACATCGACTGAAACCTTCAGAGTAGGCGAGTAAGACCTGTCGTTCCAATATCGTCAACCGGCGCGCATCGAGAAGGCGGTCGCTGAAGCCGCCGGGCCGGTCGCCGACCCGCCGCTGGCCCACGCCAGGCGCGGACCCAGTCGTGGTCGAAACCAACGGGCGATACCCTCCCTGAAAATCCCGGCTGACGGCAGATCGTGTGGCCGGACGATATCGCGACGCCCTGACGCTGCCATCCCTCCGAGGATGAGATCCCGTGAGAAATCGCTCGCCGAGCGATGGCATCCGCATATCGACCGATTTGCGCGTACGGTATTTGTTTCTGCCAGGAAGCGCCAAATGGGTATGGTCGAACCGAGTAGAGTCGGCTGAATGAAGTCGAGCCCAGAGGTCGAGCGCTGGTTCGCGGAGAAGAAACTCCCGGCCGAGGCCACCATCCGGCGGGTGCGGGAGATCATCATGCGTGCCGACCGCCGGATGACCGAGTTCGTGAAATACGGCACGCTGACCTTCGGCTACGAAGGCGACTTTGCGACCTTCGTACAGGTGAGCAACAAGAAGCAGGTCTCGTTGATGTTCAATCGAGGAGCGCGGATTCCAGGAAAGTTCGCCCACCTGGAAGGGACGGGCCCGAGCGCGCGCTTCATGCGCCTCGCCGACCCGGCCGAAGCACAGGCTCGCTCCGCCGAGCTCAGCAAGATCGCCGCCGCCTGGTGCTCGCTCACTCCCACCGAGCGGGGTTCCGCTAAGAAGGCGTGAGTACACGGCCGATTACCGAAATCGGCGCGGCCGTCGTCGGGACGGGCTTCATCGGGGCGGTGCACGTCGAAGCGCTGCGCCGGCTGGGTGTGCAGGTCCATGGCGTGGTTGGATCCAGCCATGCCCGAGCCACAGAACGCGCCGCTGCGCTCGGCCTGCCGCCTGCCTACGAGAGTTTCGAGGCGATGCTGGCCGACCCGCGGGTCGAGGTGGTTCACATCACCTCGCCGAATAGCCTGCACTACCCCCATGCCGCGGCGGCACTCGGAGCCGGCAAGCACGTCGTCTGCGAGAAACCGCTGGCGATGACCTCGGCGGAAACGGGCGAGCTCGTCCGGCTCGCGCAGGCAACCCGGCTCGTCCACGCCGTCAATTTCAACATCCGCTTTTATCCGATCTGCCGGCACCTTCAACAGCTCGTCCGGGACGGTGGGCTCGGTGATGTGCGGCTCGTCTCGGGCCATTATCTGCAGGACTGGCTCCTCCTCGACACCGATTGGAACTGGCGGCTCGTGCCCGAGTTCGGCGGCAACCTGCGTGCCGTGGCGGACATCGGCTCGCACTGGATGGACCTCACAAGCCACATCGCCGGGCAGCGGATCGTCTCGGTGATGGCCGACTTGAAAACCTTCATTCCAGTCCGCCAGCAGCCGGTCGGGCCGGTAGAAACCTTCTCCAACAAGCCATCAGGGAAGACGACGCCCCGAACGATCACGACCGAAGACTGCGCGACGATCCTGCTGCGCTACGAAAGCGGGGCGATCGGCAACCTGACCATCTCGCAGATCAGCGCCGGACGCAAGAACACCCTCGAGTTCGAGATCGATGGTTCGACCTGTGCCGCGGCCTGGAACTCAGAGCATCCCGACGACCTCTGGATCGGCCATCGCGGGCGGCCAAGCGAGCTCATGCCGCGCGACCCCGCTCTCCTCAACGCGGCGGGCCGCGACGCCGCCAGCCTGCCTGCCGGACATAACGAGGGGTTCGCGGACACCTTCAAGGCGCTCTATCGGGCGATCTACCGCGCCGTGGCCGGCGATGGTCCAGCGGAGCCCGACTATCCGACGTTCGCAGACGGCCACGACTCGATGCTCGTCTGCGAGGCGGTCGGCCGCAGCGCGCGCCAGGGCTCCTGGGCATCGGTCGACCGCTAGGCCCAGGGTCGCTGCGGCGAGTTCAGCCGGTTGGGTGGTCCTGGATGGTTCCCCGGAGCGGAATCTCGGGAAGGAAGAAGGCCGTTACCAATCCGAGCGCCATCAGCGCGGTGCCGAGGAGGAAGGCGCGCTCGACGCCGATCGATAGGCTCACCCGAACGGCGGTCAGCACCTGGTGCGCGACCGCGGGCGGGAGCTTGCCGAATGCCTCGGTCAGTCCCTGGTTCTGGCCGGCAATCAGTCCCTGGGCGCCCGAGGTCGCCGCCTTGGCCAGCTGCGCGCCGCCTGCTGCAGGCAGGTGCCTCGGCAGCTCGTTCTTCAAGGTCTCGATGACGATCGTCGCCATGATGGGGACGCCCATCACGGCGCCCAGGCTATTGAAGAACTGGCGCGCGGCGTTGGCGGTGCCCAGCATGCGGTACGGAAAGGCGCTCTGCACGACGACCGAGAGGGTGGGGACGACGGCGCCGACGCCGGCACCGGTGATGACCATGGCGACGAGAGCCTGGCTGAACGGTGAGCTGACCGACAGTCGTGACAGCAGGAACGTGCCGATGACGGCGAGCGCCATGCCGATGGTCGTCTGCGTCTTGTAGCGACCGGTCCGCGTCGTGAGCTGGCCGCCAACCAGGCTGCCGAGAACAAAGCCGAGCATCAGCGGCGAAAGCACCAGGCCGGCGTCCTGCGCGCTATAGCCGAGTACACCCTGGGCGTAGAGAGGCAGGAATGTCAGCGCGCCGAAGAGGGCGACGCCAACAATAAAACTCAGGGTCACGGCCACCGTGAATGCCCGACTCTCAAAGAGGTGCGGCGTCATTACCGGTTCCGCGGCGTGGTTCTCCCATACGGCGAAGGCTGCCAGCACCACCGCGCCGGCGGCCAGCGCGGTAATGACCTGGATCGAGCCCCACGGGTAGGTGATGCCGGCCCAGGTGAGCGCGATCAAGATCGGCACCACGCCGCCGACAAGCAGGGCGATGCCGAGCCAATCGATGCGTACGCGGCCGTGACCGGCGAGCTTCGGCAGGAGGGTGGCGATCATCGCCAGCGCGATGAGGCCGAGTGGCAGGTTGACGAGAAAGACCCAGCGCCATCCGAAGTGATCCGTGATGAAGCCGCCGACCAGCGGGCCGATGATGCTGCCCAGGCCGAAGACGCTCACGATGAGTCCCATCCAGCGCCCGCGCTGACGCGGAGAAAAGATGTCGCCGATGGTGGTGGCGCTCAGCGCCAGCATCGCCCCGCCGCCAATTCCCGCGACCGCTCGAGCCGCGATCAGCTCACCCATGTTCTGCGACAGGCCGGAGACGGCGGACCCGACCAGGAAAAGCAACAGACCCGCGATGTAAAAGGGCCTGCGCCCAAAGAGGTCGGAGAGCTTGCCAACCACCGGCACAGCGACCGACGACGCCAACAGGTAGGAGGAGAAGAGCCAGGCGTAGAGATCGAGCCCGTGCAGCTCATCGACGATCGTCGGTGCCGCGGTCGAGACGATGGTGCTGGTCACCACCGAGGTGAACTGCACCAGCATGACGGCGCCCAGGACCCAGTAACGGCGCTCTGCCGGGATCTGGTTGGTGAAGGTCGGCTGGGGTCGCGCCGCGGCCGGCGCGCTGGGGTCGGCGTCGCTCGTCAAGGTGTCCAGTCTACCTAGGGACCCTGGGCCAGCCGGTGCGGGCTCACCCGACCAGACTCATGTTTCGCCCGGCCTTGCGGTACTTGATTTGACCCCGGCGATTTGCTATGCAATATGACAGCGTGCGACCCCTCTCCGGAACGGCTCGGCAGATCCTTCGGTTAGCGGTCGTTGCCGTGTCCTACTGGCTTGCCGCGCGGCTGAGCTTGAGCTTTGCCCAGGTCCATGGCCAGGTAACGCCGGTTTGGCCTCCGACCGGAATCGCGCTGGTCGCCTTCCTCCTCATCGGTCGCCAGGCGTGGCCCGCCATCGCCCTCGCGGCCTTTGCCGTCAACCTCCCGCTCGGTCCATCACCGCTGGGTGCGGCGGTGATTGCGATTGGCAATACGCTGGCGCCGCTGCTTGCGGTGGAAGTCTTACGACGGGTGGACTTTCACCGGGAGCTCGATCGGCTGCGCGATGCGGTCGCGCTCGTCGTCATCGGGGCACTCGGCGGCATGACGATCAGCGCCACCGTCGGCACCTCAGTCCTGGTCTTGTCGGGGGCGGTTCCGCTGGCGAATTTCTGGCCGACCTGGGCCGTCTGGTGGACGGGCGACGCCATGGGCGTCCTGCTGGTGGCGCCGTTGCTCCTGAGCCTTGGGACGCGCCCCACCGTGCCCGCCATTGGATGGCGCCGCGCGCTCGAGTTGGCCGGCCTCCTGGTCGCCACCGGCATCGCGACGTATGTCCTCTTCCAGACCCGGCTCGGACTTCAGTACCTGGTGCTGCCGCTCATCATGTTGGCCGCCTGGCGTTTCCGCCTGCGAGGCTCCGCTCCCGCCGCGTTGATCGCGTCGGGCGTCGCCATCTGGTCCGCCATCCAGGGGAGCGGCCCATTTTTTGACCAGACGCTGCTTCAGAAGATGGTCACGCTCCAGGTTTTCAACGTCAGCGTTGCGCTGGCCTCGTTCCTGCTCGCCTGCTACGTGGAAACCCTGCAGCGCAAAGAGGAGATGTCACGCTTGTACACGTCCGCTCAGCTGGGCAGCGAGGCGAAGACCCGCTTCCTCCACATGGCGGCTCACGAGTTGCGAACCCCGATTACTGTGCTCACCGGCTACCTGTCGATGCTGTCCGATGGGAGCCTCGGCCCGGTGCCCGACGGATGGAGAGGGTCGCTCGACATCCTGATGGGCAAGACGCGCGAGCTCAATAGTATTGTTGCCGACCTTCTCGAGGCCTCGCAGCTCGAGGCGAACTCAGTTCCGCGTACCAACGATCGGCTGGACCTCCGCACCGTTGTCCACGATGCCAGTGAACGTGCCCGGCCTCGCGCCGACCTGCTCGGTGCGAAGATCGCGACGTCGTTGCCAGCCGATCCGGTCCTGATCGACGGCGATGCCAAACAATTGGGACGCATCCTCGACAACCTGATCAACAACGGCCTCACGTACACGCTTCGATTGCCCCGGCTATCGGTCAGCGTGGCATCCGAGGGGGCGCGCGCGATCGTCCGGGTTGCGGATAACGGCGCCGGCATTCCCGCGACCGAACAGGAACGGGTCTTCGAGCAGTTCCATCGAACCAACGATCCCGCCTTCCGCGGCGTCGCCGGCACCGGGCTCGGTCTTTACATCGGCCGCCAGCTGGCGGAAGGTCACGGCGGTAGCCTTGCCATCGAGAGCAGTACGCCCGAAGAGGGGACCGTCTTCGTGCTCGCCCTACCGTCGGTAGCGGTACCGGCCCCCAGCCAGGACGGCTCTGGCAACTTGACGGAATCGTCCCCCCGGATGGATCAGCCCGCTGGGGTTGCTTCTGTAGCTTAGAGCTCCCACCCCGGCCGTCCTCCGCCAGCGGGGGAGGGAGCTTGGAGAAGGAGAGGGAGTTGACCGAGACCCTCCGCCCGTGCATCCTTACAGGGGAGATGGGCGGAAGGGAGGTGGTGACGCGCCCGGCGCGAGGGCGGCGGCGGCACGCTTGACCCCACTATCCCTCCTCGGAGGAGGACAGTGAGGGATCCATCCTGTTTCAAGAGGTGATAGCACGTGGCAGTGACAGCGATCGCGGCTGATGAGCGGAAACAGCTCAGACGGGCGGTCGTCGCCAGCACGGTCGGGACATCAATCGAGTGGTACGACTTTTTTCTCTACGGCACCGCGACCGGTCTCGTTTTTGGGAAGCTATTCTTCCCCAACTCTGTTGCACTTGTCGCCACCCTCAACGTCTTCCTGATCTACGCGGTGGGGTTCGTCGCCCGGCCGATCGGGGCAGCCATCTTCGGCCATTACGGCGACCGGATCGGGCGCAAGACCACCCTGATCGCGACCCTTCTGCTCATGGGCCTGGCGACCTTCGCCATTGGATTTGTGCCCAGCTATGCAACGATCGGCATCTGGGGCGCTGTCCTCCTGGTCGTCCTCCGCTTCATCCAGGGGATTGGCGTGGGCGGCGAGTGGGGCGGCTCCGTCCTGCTCTCCATGGAATGGGGCCACCGAGGCGGCAGGCGCGGCCTGATCGCCAGCTGGCCGCAGTTCGGAGTTCCCGTCGGTCTGTTTTTGGCCAACGGGGCCTTGCTCATCATGAGTAACATCGCCGGCCCGAAGGGCTTTGCCGACTGGGGCTGGCGGGTGCCCTTCTATTTCAGCATCGTCCTGGTCGGCGTCGGGTTGTACGTCCGGCTGCGCGTCCTGGAGACACCCCTCTTCCAGCGCCTCCTGGAGGAGAAGCGGATCGAACGAACGCCGGTCGCCGAGGTCATCCGCCGCAACTGGAAAGAGATTCTGCAGTCGGCCTTCCTCCGGCTCTCGGAGCAGGCGCCCTTCTACATCTTCACGGCCTATGTCTTCACCTACGGGACCACGGTCCTCAAGCAATCGCGCAACTTCGTTCTCTACGCGGTACTCGCGGCCTCGGTCGTTTCCTTCTTCAGCATCCCATTCTTCGGGTACCTCTCTGACCGGATCGGCCGCAAGCGCATGTATCTGGCCGGGGTGACCGTGATGGGCGTCTGGGGCTTCGTCTACTTCGGGTTGCTGGACACCAAGGTCGCCGCCTTGATGTTCATCGCCATTCTCCTATCGCTGATCCCGCACGACATGCAGTACGGTCCGCAGGCGGCGCTCATCGCCGAGAGCTTCACCGGGCGGCTGCGCTACAGTGGCGCGTCACTCGGGTATCAGCTCGCCTCGGTGATCGCGGGCGG
>JALYYE010000201.1 GCA_030946735.1 Candidatus Dormiibacterota bacterium | reverse complement strand
AGTTCCGAATCCTGGAAGACCCGAAGGCGACCACCGAGCTGGCCGGCATGATCGCGCAGCACTTCATGCCGCTCGGGCCGGAGTTGGTGGCCGGCCCGACCACGGGCGGCATCATCCTTGCCTACGAGGTGGCGCGGCAGCTCAGCGTCAACGCCATCTATGTCGAGCGCGGCGAGTCCGGAGGGCGCGTCTTACGGCGCGGCTTCGAAATCGCGCCCGGCACGAGGGTCCTGGTGGTCGACGATGTGGTCACGACCGGCGGATCCGTCGCGGAGACGCAGGGGTGCATTGCGAGCGCCGGCGGCGTCGTCATCGGCATCGGTGTACTCGCCGATCGGACCGCCGGCCGGGCAGCTACCGACGTTCCCTTCTTTGCCTGCCTGACGGTAGATTTCCCCTCGTATCCGCCCGGCGGGTGCCCGCAATGCGCGGCCGGCATCCCGGTCGCCTCGCCGCGCGGCAGCGGCAAAAAAGTCCTCGCCTGAAGTTCCCTCCCCGCTCGGGGCAGGGTCGTCTGGGAGCTACTGCAACCAGGAGGGGGCGGCGGCCGGGGTGCGATGAAGCTGCTCGCGCATCTCTCGCCGGTGGTTCCGCCGTCCGACAGCCGGCTCGGCCGGACGGATCGGTGTCGCCGCCGGGCGCGATGCCGCCTGCGCGACCTCGTCCGCGGCGGTGCCCCGCGCGGCACGCAGCACATGCCGGAGTCGTACTGTCCAGGCCACCTTGCCGAAGTCCCATTGGCTCAAGCTCGGCTCGCTGTCGGGTTGGTAGACGATCCGGGCGGTGAGGCTCTGCTCGTGATCGACGTCGGCTAGCTGCAGCGCGGCCGCGGAGGCGCTCATCGGCGCAATGAGGGCTACCGCTGAGGCTCCTGAATCGCGGACGATGCGCATGATCGCCTGGGTGGGCACCAGGTTATCCAGCACCGCCTCAGGGTCGATTAACAGCTGGACGGCCGCTTCTGGCGCGGAGCGTGCCACCGCGAGATGGTCGAGCTCCCAGGTTGATTCCTTGCCGCTGGGACCGATGACGAAGACGCTAGTCGTTAGTAGGTCTGAGGGTTGGAGCGCTCTTATGCGCTCGCGCGTAATGCGGTCAGCGAACTCTTGGAGCCGATCGAGTTGGGAGCGCTGCGTAAGGCAGCCACTATCGTCAATGTGTTGCATGTTGTGCCTGCCCTTCTAAACTGGGACACTGCGATCACGCAGCGTTGAAAGAAATTCTACCAGCGTCGGGTCGCGCTGCAAACAACTTTTTTGCGCTTGACCTAAAACAGCGCCGCTGTGGCGACCGAAGGCCATTGAAACGGTTCATGCGCCCAATTAGTTATGCACAACCTGGGCATAGGCACCTTTCGTACCAATTTCTTAGGCCGACGCGTTGTGCGAGCGACGATGAACATCACGAAGGCCGCGGCCATCACGGGCGGGCTTGCGTTGGGCGCACTGGCCGGCGCCGCCTTTCAATTCAACGCGGTCAGCGCTGCTGTGTCCGTTGGCGGCCCGTCCTTGGTTGCCGTGTCAGCACCGGTCGCAAGGCCCAGCGCCACCCCCTCCCCAAGCCCGTCCTGCCCGCCGATGAAGCTCGCCATCGCCTTTACCAGCAAGGTGACCGACACGTCGGACCTCCATCTGCATCTTCCGTGGGGACGCCCAGGCGATCCCGAGGGACGCATGGTCGAGGACTACGGCGCCTACGACGGCGTATCAATTCGCGAGCAGCTACCGGTGCACGACGTGACCACGGGAACCCTGCATGAGCTCTCCGGCCACAACGCGATCGACATTGTGCTCGACAGCGGAACCCCGCTGTTCGCCGTGACGTCGGGCACCGCCTACCGAATGACCAACTGGACTATCCCTGGCGGGCCGCAAGGCTATGCCGTCGTGGTCGTCTCAGATGTGCTCAAGGATGATCAGGGCGACGCGATCACCTTCCTCTACGGCCACGTCCGCGAGTTCGCTGTGCCCAGTGGCCAGCACGTCGAAGCGGGCGCTCTGATCGCGAAGAGCGGCGGCGACCCGGATGATCCAGGCGCCGGTTTCAGCGACATGGCCAACGTGCATTTCGAGGTAATCGAGTCACCGCACCCTCTGCTGGCCCACGCCGGCACCGTGAACCCACACCAGTTCCTCGAAAACCTCTACGCCTACGCCGCGCAGGCCCCGTCGACCTGCTTCTAGCTCGCAAGCCGGTCGTTTCGCGGAGCGCCGCCATGCGCAGTAGACTTTGCTCCAACTCGGAGGAAGGGAGCACGGAGGAAGGGAGGACCTGTATGGCTCGCAACGATGCCTACACGCGTCGAACGTTTCTCAAGAAATCCGCGGTGGCCGGCGCCGCCGTAATGGCCGGGACGATGTGGTCGACTGCGCCGGTGGCGGCCCGTGGACGCCGTCACGAAAGAGGAGAGTCGCCCATCAAGCACCTCATCATCTCCTGCCAGGAGAACCGCTCCTTCGACCACTACTTCGGCTACGCGAGCCAGGTGCAGGCGAAGGGCTATGGCCCGCCGCCAGGATACAGCCAACCGGATGCTGCGGGTGGGCGGCATGCTCCATTCGAGTTCACTCGGCTCTCAACGACCGACCCGCCACACGGGTGGAATGGCGTCCACAGGCAATACGACGCAGGCAAGATGGACGGCTTCTATATCACAGCGCAGCAGGCGGTCGGCGACGGCAATGCGGCGATGGGTTATTACACCCAGCGCGAGTTGCCCTTCTACTACAGCTTGTTCAAGAACTCTGGGCTGTGCGCCAACTACTTCTGCTCGCTGCTCGGCCCGACGTGGCCGAACCGTTTCTACCTGATGTCCGGAACCTCGGGCGGGATCACGACGAACGGCCGGTGGGGTTACGGGATCTTCGACTCGGGCGGCTGGCCGATCATCCTCGATTTGCTGGATGAGTTCGACGTCAGCTGGAAGATCTACAATATCGGCTTCGACGACGTTCCCTCCGGCGACAGCGACAACGTCGCCGTCTTCTGGAGCCGCTGGGCGCACGATCCGCGTACGACAGCGACCAAGGCGGATTACCTGGCCGACTGCGAGAACGACGACCTGCCTGCGGTGTCCTGGGTAATCCCGAGCTTTTCGATGGGCTTTGACGAGCACCCGCCGGCAGACGTTTCGGTGGGCATGGGGTTCCAGAAGGAGATGGTCACGGCACTACGCGAGTCCGACGCCTGGGATCGCTCGGCCTTCCTCCTCACATACGACGAGCACGGCGGCTTCTTTGACCACGTGGCACCGCCGCAGGTCGATGCTTATGGTTTGGGGATCCGCGTACCGCTCTGGGTCATCTCGCCATTCGCACGCCGCGGCCCTGTGGTCTCTCGAAGGCCCGCAGAGCATGTCTCGACGCTGAAGCTGATCGAGCGGTTGCACGGGTTGCCAACGCTCGCCTCACGCAACCATCAATTCGACCTGGCGACGCCGACGGGCGGGAACTACCAGTCGGGCGGCAAGCCCGCACCCCCGCGCGATGGACTGGCCTCGATCAGCGATCTGTTCGACCTGTTCGAGTTCGACGACAACGAACGTGATCTTCATGTGAGCCAGGGCGGCGCGTCTAACTAAGAACGCGTCGGGCCCGAAGGTTGCCGGGCTGATCTGGCGAGCAAGCGGGCCCGCTTGGCCTGGTACCGCCCGAGGAGGAACCAGGGCAGCGCCACAGCAAAGTAAATGAAGCCGGCGACCGATGCTGTCGCGGGCTGCGGGATCACCTGGGCGAGCGCGGCTGAGAGGAGCCCCACCGCCATGGCCCCCAGGTGGCCGCCGATCGAGACGCGGGTCGCGAGGACCTCCCACTCAGTCAATCCGAGCTCCTCGCGCTTTCGGTACGCGTGTATGTAGAGAAGCGCCAGGACAAAGCTCACGCTGGCGAAACCCAGTCCGTAGATGAGGAAAAGGGCTGGGGTATCCCGCTCCTGAAAGGAGATTCCCCCGGTCTGAAAGACGAGAGCGAAAAGGAATTTCAGTGGATAGACGTAGAAGAGCACGACGAAGAGCAGGAGCAGGGTCAGGACGACCGTCACGAAGTCGCTCATTGCATAGCGTCGGAAGAATACGAACTGCCCATACCAAATCGTCGCGACGAGGGCAAAGGTCACCGCGAAGACGGGAAGGCCGCTTAGCTGCCGAAGCAACTCGTCGAACCGGTTCGGGACGGCCAGTGAGACCACCAGCAGCGTGATGGCAAAGCCGAAAGCGGTGTCGCTGAAGCCCTCCAACCGTGAGACGGACTCACTCCGGTTGCGGAAGCGAGGCACGTCGTCGCGGGCCACGGCAGAAGTCTAGTCTGATCGCTTTCACGATCTCGGCGCATGCGCAACGCTGGCGATCTCAATGGGCGATCCGAATCGCCCGTCCCTACGTAGTGGTTATGAGACCGATGGCAAACTCCTGAGGTGGCTCCAATGCCATCACCCAGCGTAGCGATGACCGGTGCTACCGGCTTCGTCGGTCGGAACCTGCTTGCGGAGCTCTGTTCGCGTGGCTTTCGGCCGCGAGCCCTGTCACGAGACGCGTCGAAGCTTGAATGGGCTCGAGCGTTGGGGGCGACGCCCGTGACCGCCGATGTCTTCGACCCAAAGAGCCTCGCCGCGGCGTTAGCAGGTGCCGAAGTCGCCTACTACCTCGTCCACTCCATGGAGAGTGGAGGTGACGGAAGCTACGTTGAGCGCGATCGGAAAGCCGCTCACACCTTCGCGGAGGTTGCCCGAGAGTCCGGGGTTGGACGCGTCATCTACCTGGGCGGTCTCGGGCGTGCCGACCTCAGCACCCATCTCGCCTCCCGAGCGGAGGTTGGGCACATCCTTGCGGCCAACGGGCCACCGGTGACCGCTGTCAATGCCGGCATCATCATCGGGGCCGGCAGTGCCTCGTTCCAAATGCTCCGCGACCTGACCGTCCATTTGCCCGCGATGATCACGCCCCGCTGGGTCCACACGCGGACACAGCCGGTGGCGTTGGATGACATCATTCGATACCTCATTGGCATCCTCGACCATCCGGAAACGGCTGGGCAGCAGTACGACGTCGGCACACCGGAGGTCATGACCTATGCGCAATTGATCCGGTGCGTGGCAGCGGTGGCCGGGCGATGGCGGCCGCTGATCGTGCCGGTACCTGTCCTGACACCGCGACTTAGCTCCTACTGGGTGCGGCTGATTACCGCGGTGCCCACCGCCCTCGCCAGGCCGCTGATTGAAGGACTATCGACAGAAGCGATAGCTCAGAACCCGGAGCGATTGCCAGCCTTACTTGGCGTGCGGCGAACCCCGGTCAGAGAGGCCGTAGCCCTGGCGCTTGGTCCGTCGGCGGGGCATGTCGAGGCTCGTCATACCTCGAGCGGGGGGTCGATGCACCTTATCCAGCGGTTCTCCTTTCCCACAAATCTCCGCTTCGATCGAGTTGGGATCGGCCGCGGTGTCTCGCCGGAGCGCGTTGCGCACCTCTACCTCGCCGAGCCTCGCCGCCTTTCCCTTGGCCTCATCCGCCCCCGCTGGCGTTCCCGATCCGTCGGCCTGCGAGTCGGGCCCCTCGGGCCGACGCTGGTGCGGCTCAGCCCACCCGTGGCCACCGAAGAGGGCGTTTGGGGCGGAAGCGTCGTGCTCCACCTGAGAGGAGGTCTCCTGACTCGAAAAGAAACTGAATCGACACCGAGCCGCCTCACCTTAACCTGGTCCGTTCACGGCCGGACGCTTGAAGTCGAGGCCGACCTGCAGGTCTCATACCGCGCCTGGTACCTCGTGAATCGTGGTCCCTCCCGCGAGGCGCAGGCGCGAATCCATGAATTTGTTTCAGTGCGCGCGTTGCGCCGCATTGCCACGGAGCTCGCCAGGGAATCGCTCCCCGCCTACGCCCGCCGCCGCTGACCCGACCGCTCGAAGGCGGCGTTATGAGTGAGTCGCTCGCCAGATCGCGCGTCTCAAGTTTGCATTTGGAATAGAGGCGGAGAGGATCGAACTCTCGACACCCTGCTGGTGTCTGACCTCGGGCCTGGGCGCTTTTGGCGTAAGCTTGCCCACCTGAGGAGGGGATGATGCCGGCACCGGCCCTGGAGGCCCGTGACGTCAGGCGCAGCCTGCCGCTCGGGCGAGAGCAAGTCGAAATCCTTAAGGGGATCAGTTTTTCG
>JALYYE010000378.1 GCA_030946735.1 Candidatus Dormiibacterota bacterium | reverse complement strand
CCTGGAGACGCAGCTACGCCAAGCATTTGGGTTCGAAGGGACACCGATTCGAATGGTGTTCAGGAAGCGCGGAGAGGAATGAGGGCAGGGTGGGGGTCGCTAGCGACGAGTCCAGATCTGCAGCCCCACCAGAATCAGGGTACCAACACTCAGGACCAGCCCTATGATCAGGTGTCGGCGGGTCCACGTTCGGAGCTTTCGGTGCGTCTGGTCGACGCGGGCTCGATTCTTGACCAGCCACCCCTTTGGGGGTCGACCCTCCCAGATCCATGTCGTCAGCCACAGCAGTGCCGGCCCGAGAGCCAGCAGCAGAACGAGTGGCGGGAGTTGCTTCAGGATCACGGGGCCCAGTAATGAGAGGAAGAGCAGGATGGCGCCCGCAGCGCCGGCCAGGCGCATGCTCTTGAGTATTCGTGACCATTGCTCGGACCGTTGCTGTTCGTCCTGCATGGGAAATACGACCGTGGCTCAAGCTTAGCGTCGCGCGGCCGTACAATAGGCTCCTCGTCGGGGAGTGGCGCAGCCTGGTAGCGCACCTGAATGGGGTTCAGGGGGCCGCAGGTTCAAATCCTGTCTCCCCGACCAAACTGCCCTTATTTCCGTCCCGCCCAGGCCGGGGCCCGGTGTCGAGCTCAGTCCTCAGCTCAGTTCGCTGCTTTGTTGACGAGCGCGCCGATCCTTGCCTCGTCGTCGGCGGTCAACTTCGTCAGAGCGAAGGCGGTCGGCCACATGGTGCCTTCGTCGAGGTTCGCCTTGTCGCTGAAGCCCAACGTTGCGTACCTCGTCTTGAACTTCTGCGTGCTTTGGAAGAAGCAGACGACATTGCCATCCTTGGCATACGCGGGCTGTCCGTACCAGGTTCGCGGCGAGAGGGCTGGCGCGCCGGCCTTGATGATGGCATGGAGGCGCTTGGCCATGGCGCGATCCGGTCCCGGCATCTCGGCGATCTTCGCGAGCACGGCCTTTTCGCCGTCCGCCTCGTCCGTGGCCGCCTTCAGCTCTTTGACGCGGTCCTTCATCGCGCCTCGTTCGTCGTCCGTGAATCCGCTCGAACGTCTTTTCGATTGCGATGTGGTCTTGGTGGGCTTCTGCGCGTCCTTCATTGGAGGTTTCCTCCCCTGCGAGTATTGATGGGAACGACCCTCATACTAGGGTGCCTGCCGCGGCATTGGCTTCTCGAAAGCTGCTCGATCGCATCGCCCATAACGCGGCGGCTACTCGCCGGTCTCCCCGTCGACCAACTCCCGGAGGAGGTCGGCATGGCCGTTGTGCCGCCCGTATTCCTCGATCATGTGGACGAGGATCCATCGCAGGCTGGGTGCTTCACCGTTGGGCCAGGGGCGCCGCGCCAGTCGGTCCAGTCCGCCATCGGCGAGCGCCTCCGCGACAAGGGAGCGGGATCGGGTGACGCTGTCCTGCCAGAGTGCGAAGAGTTGCTCAGGCGTGTCCTGAACGGCTGAGTGCCATTCCCAATCGGGGTCAGCCTTCCAGTCGACGGTGTCCCAGGGGGGCTGCCGGTCCTGCCCGTGCAGTCTCTGCGAGAACCAGTAGTCCTCGACGTAGGCCAGGTGCTTGAGCATCCCGCCAAGCGTCATCGTCGAGGCGCCGATCTTCGACTGCAGACCAGCCACATCCAATCCCCGGCACTTCCATGCAAGGGTGGCGCGCTGGAAATCGAGGAAGCCCAGAAGTGTGGCGATTTCGTCGGCGGCGATAGGAGGTTCCGGTCGGCCGTGGTCGTCCACGGTGGTCATGGGCCGTGAGGCTACCAAAAGACAGCACGCAGCCGAGAAGCGCCTGCCAGTATTCGATGGTATCGAGCCCCACCTCGTAGCCGACAGGTTGCGCTGGCTCGACTACGCCTTTTGGCCGCGGGGGGCCATGTACCATTCCCGGATCGATTGGCATCGGCCCTCGTCGTCGAAGCGGATCAGAAAGAGGTTGTCGTACTCGCGGTCCAGCTCGGTTCTGGAAGCATCCTTGAAGTAGCGACTCCGTCCATGGGCCACCGCCAGATCGCCGTCGATCGCGATCGGGTCGTAGTGGCCGTCATAGGTGCCGGGCGCGTCTTTGTTTTCGAGCCAGGAGGCGACAATCGCGAGCCGGCCGCGGACCGGTTCCTCGAAGGGGTGGTAGGCATACGTCGCGTCCTCGGTGAAGAGGCTACCGATGGTTTCGGAATCGTAGGTGTCCCACGCTCGTACGTAGTCGGCGAGCCAGGCGGCGACTCGCTCCTTGGTCAGCGGCACAGCGAGGTCGAGTCTAGCTGGCTGGCGTGAAAAGGCTCTTCAGGTCGCCCTGGTGAGCTGCCAGCATCTCGTGGACATCGATGACATCATCGGCGGTGATAAGCGGTCGGCGCCCGATCGCCCGAGAGTGCAGCTCCAGTTGGAGTTCGAACATCGCTCGGCCGTCCTGCGCGTTCATGCTGATGGCTTCCTTTGTTATGGTTTGTGATATCGACGTTATCACTACAATACGAAGTCCCAATGTGGTTGTCAAGTTTGCGAGTAAGTGCGTTGCAAGGGAAACGCCGGAGGACGCCGTCTGGTTTCGCCCCTTATGCTGGGCTACTGCGGCGGCGCCGAATCGTCCGGAATGCCAGGCCCGCTCCAGTCACCAGAAGCAGACCGCCCAGCAAGATCGGCCCCACGGCGAGGGGCAGAAAGAGGGGATTATCGAGATCGTTCTCGGCAAAGCCGAGGAAGGTCATGATCAGGATCGAGATCATGCCGAACGCCGCCGCTCCCAGGAAGGCGCCCAATTCGGCGTCGGAGGCGGCCGGCAGCCGGGTGCTATAGGTGGGCGCCATGATGCCTGACCGAACGCCGAAGGCGATCAGGGCGAGCAGGATAAGGCCCGAGGCGACGGTGAAGATGACCGCAACCACGATGACCGACGTGATCTGCGCCGGGGTCAACCCGCCGAACAGATTCATCCAGTCGAGCGACAGTCGCATCGCGCTGAATTCTAGCCCGAAGCGGGGGGTCGAGTCGAGTCCGGTTTGGGCGCCAGTGCCGCCTGCACGATCCGCTCCTGCTGGGCCTCATGGGCGATCGCATAGCCCTCACTGGGGCTGGCCCGCTCCGGCCGGCCGGCGTAGCTCAGGGTGAGGTGCTTGGGCAATTTGGGCTCCAGGCGTCGCTTGACATGCCAGAAGGCGCCCATGTTCATCGGCTCCTCCTGGACCCACGTCAGTTGCTTGACGTTGGGGTATTGAGCGATTACTCCCAGGACGTCATCGGTTCGGAATGGCTCGAGCAGCTCCAAGCGGATGGTGGCGAGATCCTTGGCCTCCGCCCGCAACGGGCTCGACACCAGGTCGTAGTAGACCTTGCCGGTGCAGAGGATGATGCGTTGCGCCTCCTCACGGTGCTCCTGCATCAAGGGGTCATCGATCACGCGACGGAAGCCGTGGACGGCAAAGTCCTCGAGCCGAGAGTATGACGCCCGCAGCCGCAGCAGACTCTTGGGGGTCATGATCACCAGCGGCCGCGGTCTGGTGTGCAGGGCCTGCCGCCGCAGTGCGTGGAAGTAGTTCGCCGGCGTGCTCGGCGAGAAGACCCGGATGTTGCCCTCCGCCGCGAGCTGGAGGAAGCGCTCGAGGCGCGCGCTCGAATGCTCCGGGCC
>JALYYE010000078.1 GCA_030946735.1 Candidatus Dormiibacterota bacterium | reverse complement strand
GTGCAGCGATTTCGATCAAAACTTGATGTAGTCATAGATCTCCCCCAACTCCGCGCGGCTGCGGTCGAGCGCGTGCACCAGCTTGCGGGGCGCCACATCGACCACGTCGGCGAGCTCGTCGTAGGACAGTTTCACGAAATCGCGCAGAAGGATCATGGCGCGAGCGTCGAAGGGGAGGGCGGTCAATGCTCGCTGCACGGTGTCGCGCCGCAACGCCCGGCGCGCCTCCGGCTGAGGGAAGTCCTCCAGGTTGACCTGATTGGTCCGCTGTCGCCGAAACCAGCGGCGCGGCCGCAGCATCGAACGGCTGAGCTCGGTCGCTGCCCGAAACACGTCGGCCCGCCTGAGTCCCTCGTCATTGTGGCGTTGGCGCAGGCCGTCGCCAACCTGGCGAAACGCGGCGCAGGTGATGGCCGCGGCCCCATCGATGTCATCGATGAGTCGGGCAACGTAGTTCAGAACGAGGGGGAAGTCCGAATAGAACTCGCGTTCCACGGACGCCGCCCGCGCTGTTAAGGCTGGCGCTTCGACGTGTACCTGATCCATTACTGGGACGGAGAGCGGATGCCTGCAGTCTAGTCAGGCGGCACCAATTCGTCAACTCGCAGTGACAGGACGAGCGGAACTCAACTCCCGAGCGACCAGCTCCACGAGGTCACCGGCCTCATAGAGCGCCGCAAGCGTCCTTCCCTCCGCTCCGAAGAGGGCGACCGGCATGCCGATGTCGGCGACGAACACCCGGCCGGAGTTCGAGGCAGCGCCGAGCCCCGCCTTGAGTGCAACCAGCGTCAGGGTCGCGGCCGCGTGAACGGCTCCGGCGGCCCCCATTCCCGTGTCCGCATCCATGCCGGAGGGCACGTCAATCGCCACGATCGTGCGCCCGGTGGCGTTCATGGCCTCGATGATTGCGGGTGCGGGTTGGCGAAGCGGCAGCCGGACACCGGTGCCGAGCAATCCGTCGATGAGGACGTCGGCGGATGGATCGATGCCCTCGGGGGCGTCAAATACGGGGATGCCGAGGCGCCTCACGGTCAGGGCGTGACGCGCGGCCAGGCCATTTGGGTCACGCGAGGGCACCATCGAAAGGCTGACGAGCGCGCCCCGCTGCAACAGGAAGCGGGCCGCGACCAGCGCATCACCGCCGTTATTGCCCGAGCCGGCGACGACCGTGACGCGCTTGTTGCGGCTGCCATCCAGGAAGGCGTCGACGAACCTCGCGACCTGCCAGCCCGCGATTTCCATCAACTGCAGTGGCTCGATGCCGAACGTCGACGCGGCTTCCGCATCCGCCCGGCGGAGCGCCGCCGAGGATATCGCCCGCACCTGGTCCCAGTGGACCTGCGGCCAGGTCACGTGACGAGCAGGGTTTCGCCAGGGGCCACGTGCAGGCGCGCGGCCGCCGATCCCTCGCGCAAAGCGAACTCGATCCGGCCGCTGCTGCCCACCAGGGCAACGAGCTCGTTGGGCTGTGCGTCCTCGTAGGTTTCAACCGTGCGAACTCGCGTCCCGTTGGCGGCCTTGATGCGCGCCAGGGCACGCATTGGCAGGTTACTGATGACGTTGCCGAAGTGGTCGCAGTGCAGCGCCTGCGCCCGCCAGGCCTCGCCCACCTTGGAGGCCCAGGCATCCGGTAGGCGCAGCGGCTCAGCCGCTCGCGGCCGGCCAAGCTCGGCGAGGGCGAGTCCGGCGGCCAGCCTTGCCGCCACCGGAGCAAAGACATCCCGGCCATGAAAGGTCGGGGCGGCTTCCGGTGGCGTCGCCAGCTCGACCGTCTCACTGATGGGTTCGTTGAGAAACGTGAAGAGGCCGTTATCCGGCCCGACGAAATAGTGGTCGGCCGCCTTGAACGCGATCGCGCGGCGTTCGGTCCCAACGCCAGGATCGACGACGGCGACGTGGACCGTACCCGGCGGAAATGTCCGCCAGGCGCTGTCGAGGAGATAGGCGCCCTGCAGGACGGCGAACGGCCGCACGCCGTGGGTGATGTCAATAACGGCTGCCCTGGCGTGCACCGAAAGGATGGCGCCCTTCATGGCGCCGACGTACGCGTCCTCCAGCCCGAAGTCTGTCAGCAGCGTCACGATGCCGCTCGGCTTCATGCCGCCATGCTATCGGCTGGCGACCGCAGGCAGCCGGGGCCCGCACAAACAAAAGAGCCGCCCGACGGGGCGGCTCCTTCTTCAGCCTGTACGGCCTAGTAGTCCGGCATCGACGGCGCCGGCGCCGACTGCTTCTTCTCCGGAATGTCGGAGACGAGCGCCTCGGTGGTCAGCAGCATGGCGGCGATGCTCGCCGCGTTCTGCAGCGCCGAACGGGTGACCTTGGTCGGGTCGATGATGCCGGCCTTGACCATGTCCGTGTACTCGCCCTTGTTGGCGTCGAAGCCCTGGCCCTTCGGCAGGTTCCTGACCTTCTCCACCACGACGGAGCCTTCCCAGCCGGCGTTGTTGACGATCTGACGCAGTGGCTCCTCGAGCGCGCGGCGAACCAGCGCGACGCCAGTCGCCTCATCGCCCTCGAGCTTGAGGTTGTCGAGTGACTTCTGCGCGTGCACCAGGACGGCGCCACCGCCGGGCACGATGCCCTCCTCGACCGCGGCGCGGGTGGCCGACACAGCGTCCTCCATCCGGTGCTTCTTCTCCTTGAGCTCGGTCTCGGTTGCGGCACCGACCTTGATGACGGCGACGCCACCGGCCAGCTTCGCCAGCCGCTCCTGGAGCTTTTCCTTGTCCCAATCCGAGGTGGTCTTCTCGATCTCAGCCTTGATCTGGTTGATGCGCCCCTTGATCGTGTCCGGCTTCCCGGCGCCTTCGACGATCGTCGTGTCGTCCTTGGTGATCGTCACGCGCCGAGCCTTGCCCAGCTGGTTGAGCTGGACGGAGTCGAGCTTGAGCCCGAGCTCCTCCGAGATCACCTGGCCGCCCGTCAGGATGGCGAGGTCTTCCAGCATGGCCTTGCGGCGGTCACCGAAGCCCGGCGCCTTGACGGCAACGGACTTGAACGTTCCGCGGATCTTGTTCACGACCAGGGTGGAGAGTGCCTCGCCGTCTACGTCCTCGGCCAGGATCAGCAGCGGCTTGCCGGACTGCATGACCTTCTCCAGGATCGGCAGCAGGTCCTTGACGTTGGAGACCTTGCTCTCCACGATCAGCACGTAGGGTTCGTCGAGGACGGCCTCCATGCGCTCGGGGTCGGTGAAGAAGTACGCCGAGATGTAGCCCTTGTCGAACCGCATCCCCTCGGTCAGCTCGAGATCCAGCCCGAAGGTGTTGGACTCCTCGACCGTGATCACGCCCTCCTTGCCGACCTTGTCCATCGCCTCGGCGATGATCTCGCCCACGGTGGTGTCGGCAGCAGAGATCGACGCGGTGGAAGCGATCTGCTCCTTGGTCTCGACGTCCTTCGACATCGCGTGCAGCTGCTCGACGACGGCCTCGACGGCCTTCTCGATGCCGCGCTTGAGGGCCATCGGGTTGGCGCCGGCGGCCACGTTGCGCAGGCCCTCACGCACGAGCGCCTGGGCGAGCACCGTGGCGGTGGTGGTGCCGTCGCCCGCGACGTCGTCGGTCTTCTTGGCGACCTCCTTGACGAGCTCGGCACCGATCTTCTCGTAGGGGTCCTCGAGCTCGATCTCCTTCGCGATCGAGACGCCGTCGTTGGTGATCGTGGGGGCGCCCCACTTCTTCTCCAGGACGACGTTTCGGCCGCGCGGGCCGAGGGTCACCTTGAC